>CANFVI010000125.1 GCA_947450405.1 Flavobacteriales bacterium | reverse complement strand
CTTAGGCAAAGGTTTAATTGATGAAGTTAGAAACCCGATGTATTCTACGGCTATTGGCTTAGTAATGATGGGATTTGATTCTTCAGAAAAAGTTGGAACAGAGTTCGAACCAAACGTAAAAATCAACAAAACCGAAGCTCCTCAGAGCAAGGTAGAAATGAAACAACCTGATGAAGTAATTATTGAACCCGATCCAAAACCAAAAGCACCTGGAATATTTAAGGGACTTTGGCCAGGCATTGTTAATTGGCTTGGAGATGACGCTGACGATTTTAAAGAAAACTAACACACACAAACATAAAATGACAACCAACATGAATTTTCAACCAGACTTTAATAAGCCTCAGGCGAATTTGATTAAAGTTATTGGTGTAGGTGGAGGCGGAAGCAATGCCGTGAACCACATGTTTAAGCATGGCATAGAAGGTGTAGATTTTTACATCTGTAATACCGATATACAAGCGCTTCGAAATAGCAGCGTGCCACATAGATATCAATTGGGTGAAACAGGACTTGGCGCTGGATCTTTGCCAGAAATTGGAGAATTGGCTGCTGTTGAAAGCGCAAGTCAAATTGAAGAACTTTTAAAAGACGGAACCAGAATGGTATTCATCACTGCAGGAATGGGTGGTGGTACTGGAACCGGTGCAGCTCCAGTTATTGCTAAAATTGCCCGCGATTTGGGTATTTTAACTGTAGGAATTGTTACAATGCCTTTTGTGGATGAAGGTCCTAAAAGAAACAAACAAGCCCAAGAAGGACTCAATAAACTTCGTCCTAATGTTGATGCTTTACTTACAATTTGCAATGACCGCATTGTTGATATGTATGAAGATTTATCCGTTTCTGAAGCATTTTCAGAAGCCGATGAAATTCTATGCACTGCCGCAAAAGGAATTGCAGAAATCATTTTCAAACCAGGTTTAATAAACGTTGATTTTATGGATGTGAAAACAGCCATGGAAAACAGCGGACATGCCTTAATGGGAACCGGAATAGCAAATGGCGCAGATCGCGCTATTGAAGCTGCAAAATTGGCCCTAAATAGCCCTTTACTCGACAATACAACCATTGATGGAGCTAGCCATTTGTTAATTAACCTAACCTATGGAACCAGCCAACCTAAAATGAAAGAAACCAGAGTAATTACCAGTTATTTTCAAGAGCAGGCGGGAAATGAAGCCCACCTCAAAATGGGGATTACCCATGATGAAAGCTTAGGCGATAATTTATCAGTTACAGTAATTGCAACGGGTTTTCACGGCAACAAAAAAACCTATGTATTGAACGAAGTTCAAAATCAGACAATTGTTCAAACCACTGAAATCCCTCAAAAGATTCAAATTGAAACAATTGCAGATAACAGTACTTATGTAAATACACCGAATCACGTGCAGCCTAGTGATACAGTTGCGCAACAACCAAATTTCAATCCAACAACTATTCATGCTCCAACTGTTACAGATATTTTCAATTCTAATCCTGCAATTGAAGAGCAAACGATTTCTCATCAAAATATACCGAATAATTACGGCCAACAGCCCCGTCAAGAAGTTCACCGTTATGAAAGAGAATCATTGTTAACCGATGAAAATATTCCCTCTTTTATCAGCAAAAATATTAATTTATATCAAGCGCCTTCAAGTGCTGATGTGAATATTTCCAAATTCTCATTAAATGCAGATACCTCAAACGATGATCGTGATTTCACAATTCGTCCGAATAGACATTTGCATGACAATGTAGATTAATAAGTTGTCATATAGTGTTTGTGTTTAAATGGTCGCTTTCGGGCGACTATTTTTTTGTACTCACTTTTCCAAGTAAAACGACAAATATTGATTGGCAACCATGTCCGATGCATAATGCTCTGCGGCAAATAAATTGCAGTTACTGCAAATATTTTTTATCGTTTCTTCGTTGAGGGACAAATGCTTATAAATTGAATTCGCTAAATTTGTAAAATCTAATTTTTCAGCCAAATAACCGGTTTCATTTTCAATAATCATTTCTGGAATACCTCCCACAGCAAAAGCGGCTACAGGAATACCACAAGCCAAACTTTCCATAATTGTGGTTGGCAAGTTTTCCTCATGTGATGTAGTTATATACATATTTGAACTCCAATACGCTTTCCTCAAAATTGACAAATCTGAAACAAACCCCAAATGTTTCATTGATATACCCAAATCCAATTCCATTGAACGAGAATCGCCAATTACCAATGCTTGAATTTCCTTACCTTGGGCCTTTAACAATGTGCAAATTTCTTTGAATTCTTGAAATCCTTTTGCATGATTCATTAAATTAGCAGCCGAAAACATGAGCGTTGGGATATTAGCATTCAAACCAAAACTTTCCAACGATTCTAATCTTTCATTTGAAGTTGCAGGTCTGAAATAATTCACATCAATGGGATTGGGAATCACCTTCATCTTTGTTTTTTGAAGATCTTCAATTACCCCAGACAAGTTTGCACGGGTCAAAAGCCATTGACTGGGTAAGGCAAATTTTATTTCTCCGCTTCCCCAAATTTTATGTTTTTGGGAATATACCCATTTCGATAAATCATCGGAACTAGGTGATTTTAAATATTGACAATTTCCACAACCATTTTCATAGTTTTCACAGCCTCTAGGGTGATAACATCCACCCGTAAAAGGCCACATATCGTGGCTTGTCCAAACAATTGTTTTATTGGTTAGAATTAAGGATTCAATTCCCTCCAAAGACAAAAAGCCTTTATTCACCCAATGTAAATGGATAATATCGGCATTCTTTATTTGAGGGATTTTTGTAATGTCAATTCCGAATGGCGCATGACTAAAGGCAAACCGAATGGTTTTGTTTTTTTCAAACCTTAAAAAATCCAATTTTTCTAGCGCATGCTTTGCAAATGCAATCTTGCGTTTGATCCAGTTATTGGCCCAAAGCTGGTAATCACCAGATTGTCCCTCAAAAACCAGATGAACAGAATTTACTCCATTAATTTTATTGAGTGATTCTGAAAGTCGCTGCGCTGCCACGAAAGCACCTCCTGCAGGAGAAGCATTTAAGTGAACGATACGCAACGTTTTGTTCATTTTGGAACAACTGAATGAGAAGTATTCTCGGCTTTTAATTTTTTAGACAATTTCAAGGCCAAGAAAAACAAACCGCACACGAGTGAACCAGCTACTACAAATGGCAATTCTTTTGAATTTGCATATAAAAAAGAGGCGATCAAAGGCCCTACAACTCTTGACAATGACGACAAACTTTGAAGTGATCCTAGCATAGTTCCTTGGGCTTGCGGTGGCGTATTAATTGAAACCAAGGCATTGATGGATGTCATTAAAAGTCCATTTCCTACAGAAAGCAATAAAATTGCGATTCCTTGATTTACGTAAAACCAATCTAGATTGGGTGGTAAAGGAATAATTGCCAATCCGATACCTACCATTGGGCAACCTAGCAGCAACATCTTTTTAAGTCCTAGTTTTTTGGAAAATACACCAATCAATAAACCTTGCACAATGGCACCGGCAATACCAATTACCCCAAATATTTTACCAACTTGCATTTCATTGAGGCCATATTTTTCTTTCCAAAGAACGCTACCATTCACTTGCATCATGCTAAAAGCCATGATATAAATAAAGTTTATAAGAAAAAGTTCACCAATAACTTCCATATTCCACACTTGGAACATTCCCTTGAAGGTATCTGAAGCTTTACGTCGGTGACCGGAGCGATTGGTATTGCTTTCTGGTAAAAATAAGAATGCCAGAATAAAGTTCAACACACACAAAGCGGCGGTAAAAGTACCCACATAGAATAAACCTCCTTTACTGAATAAAAGTCCACCAATTGGCGGTCCAAACACAAATCCAAGTCCAAAAGCAGCCCCAATGATTCCCATTTTCTTAGCCCTATCGGCAGGTTCAGTGATATCTGCAATATAGGCTTGTGCCGCTGAAATATTGGCACTTCCAAATCCCGAAATAATTCGAGCAACAAGTAAAATGATAAAATTACCGGCAAAACCGAAGATGTAGTATCCGACGGCATTTACCAAAATACTACCCAAGATGATGGGTCTTCTCCCTATTCTATCTGAAAGGGAGCCAAACAAGGGAGCAAATAAAAATTGAATGATTGAAAAAGCGGCTGCAGTAATGCCCACTGCGTAATCAGGATTAAACGACATGTGGCTAGTAATGGCCATCGTTTTTGCCAAATTTGGTAAAATAGGAATAACAATTCCAAAGCCCAAAAGGTCTATGAAAATTGTTAAAAACAATGTCGCTATACGTTTATCTTTCATATTGAGAATATCTTTCTAGTTTTTGATTGATCCAACTTTCAGAAATTGGAATGTATAATTGATTTCTAGCTTGATCTAAGGTTTCAACCAAAGTATTAATCACCAAACTATCATTTGTCAATTCACCAATTTTAAATTGAGAAATTGCTTGTTCTTGGGTAATTATCTTTGATGAATTACAAAATGGAATCCACAATAACATTCTTTGGAAAAAGTCGATATTGGTTTGACTCAACAAACGAAAAACCTTATCAATGCTACAACCAGAAGGGGCCTCTTTTGACTCATCAACTGCAACAAGAACAATGCTTTCATGCATAATTTCAAAACCTGCAGTGAGTTCAGATCCGTGTGATTTCCATTGTTCTGTAAAAGAACGCATGAGAAATGTAATATCATGGATTTCACTTTCTGTCAACAGCCTATTGGCTGCAAATACCCAAACACGTGAAGACCCGGGTAAATTAGAAATCAGCATAATTAATTATTTGCATTTATTAATTCTGCAATATCTAACACTTGAATATCATTTTCTTTTTCAAAGTGCTTGGTTCCATCACGCATCATGGTCATACAGAAAGGACAATTCACCGCAATAATTTCAGCACCTGTTTCAATGGCCTCTTCCACCCTTTCCACATTCACTTCTTTTTTGCCATTTTCGGCTTCCTTGAACATTTGAGCGCCACCAGCACCACAGCAGAAACCATTGGTTTTGCAACGTTTCATTTCTACCAAATCAGCGTCTAAGCGTTCCATGACCATTCTTGGAGCTTCGTAAATCCCGTTGGCTCTTCCTAGATAGCAACTATCATGATAGGTGATTTTTTTACCTTT
>CANFVI010000124.1 GCA_947450405.1 Flavobacteriales bacterium | reverse complement strand
GTGAGCCCATTTTTTATCCCCTAATTTTGTATTCTTATGAATTGGCCTGATCAAGAGAAAAGTGATGAAGTACCTCCGTTTTTAGACAATCTAAATCCACCGCAAATGCAAGCTGTGCTCCATACCGATGGGCCAGTGATGATTATTGCCGGTGCCGGTTCTGGAAAAACGCGTGTACTCACTTTTCGTATAGCCAATATCGTTCACAAAGGTGTTGACCCATTTAACATTCTGGCCCTTACATTTACCAATAAGGCTGCTAAAGAAATGCGTAACCGTATAGAAAAACTTGTGGGTGGAAATGCCCGCAACCTTTGGATGGGTACCTTTCACTCCGTATTTGCCCGCATTTTACGACAAGAAGCCGAGCGCATTGGATATCCCTCAAATTTCACCATCTACGATTCCGACGATAGCAAAAGTTTGATCAAAACCATTCTGAAGGAAATGAACATCGATGATAAAATGTACAAACCCAATTTGGTGTTGGGACGTATTTCGATGGCTAAAAACAATCTAATTACTGCCAAAGATTATTTCCAAAATGAGGAATTAATTAACCAAGACAAAGCTTCTAACCGCGGAAAATTTGCAGATATCTATTTGGCATACACAACCCGTTGCTTCAAAGCTGGAGCCATGGATTTCGACGATATTTTGGTGAATACACACATGATATTCAAACATCATGTAGATATTTTAAACAAGTGGCAACACAAATTCAAATATATTTTGGTAGATGAGTATCAAGATACAAACCATGTGCAATACATGATTACCAAAAAGCTTGCTGCCGTTACTCAAAACATTTGTGTAGTGGGAGACGATGCCCAAAGTATCTATGCTTTCCGCGGTGCCAATATCCAAAATATTTTGAATTTTGAACGCGATTATCCCGACGTTTCTACCTATAAACTAGAGCAAAATTACCGTTCTACACAAATTATTGTAAATGCTGCTTCGAGTGTCATCAAAAACAACAAAAAGCAATTAGAGAAAAAAGTATGGACCGCCAACGAAGAAGGCGACAAAATTAAAGTGACCCGAAATGCTTCCGAAAACGACGAAGGGAAAAGGGTTGCTGAATATATTTTTCAAGACAAACAAAACGAGCATCTGCCCAATAAGGCATTCGCCATTTTATACAGAACCAATGCCCAAAGTAGGGCCATGGAAGAAGCATTGCGTAGGCAAGGAATTGATTATCGAATTTATGGAGGGACAAGCTTTTACCAACGAAAAGAAGTAAAAGATTTGCTTTCGTATTTGAGGTTTGTAATTAATCCCAACGACGAAGAAGCCTTAAAACGCATTATCAACTACCCTGCCCGTGGAATTGGAGATACATCACTAAACCGTTTGATTTATTTGTCAGGACAACAAAACATGGGCTTGTGGGAAGTGATTAAGAACATCCGTAGCTTTCCAGAAATTGGAAATGGAGGTCCGAAAATTGAAAACTTTGGCATGATGATTCAAAGTTTTATTGGACTGACAGACACCACCAATGCGTTTGACTTGGCCACCCATGTTGCCAAACAAACAGGATTGATGCGCACGTTGTTTGAAGACAAATCTGTTGAGGGAATTTCTCGCTATGAAAACATTACCGAGCTATTGAATGGTATTCAAGAGTTTGTTGAAGATGATGAAAGCGAAAAGGACAAAACTTTGGCAAACTTTTTAGAAGAAGTTGCTTTATACACCGACGATCAGAAAGACAAAGATCCGGATAGAGATTGCATTTCATTGATGACCATTCACGCTAGCAAAGGTCTTGAATTTCCGATAGTGCATTTGATTGGGATGGAAGAGAATTTATTCCCTTCTCAAATGGCATTAATGAATAGACAAGAATTGGAAGAAGAGCGTAGGTTGTTTTATGTGGCGGTAACTAGAGCAGAAAGAAAACTCTATTTAAGTTTCGCAACAAGCAGATTCAAATACGGCAGTTTAATTCCATGTGAGCCAAGCAGATTCATTGATGAAATCGATTCAAAATATTTGGATATGAGTTTGGCATCGATGAAGAGCAAGGCTGTTTATCAAAGAAATAGCGATGAAGAACAATTTGTAAGTGCCAATAAACCCACTTCGAACAAATCAATATTCACCACACCAAAGGTGGCAGCTCCACTCCCACCTGAGGATCCGAATTTTGTGGCAGGTGATATTAGTCAGTTAAAAGTTGGAGACATGGTACAACACCAACGATTTGGCAGGGGTGTTGTTGCAGAAATTGAAGGAGAAGGTCAAAATCAAAAGGCCAAGGTGAATTTTGACAACATTGGCACCAAGGTTTTGGTATTGAAATTTGCTAAGATGCGAATTTTATAATTTGAGCCTACACCCAGTTAAAAATTCGGCATTTCTATAATTTTAAATTGAAGAGGGAATGAAATGAGCCAAGATACCGATTTCCCAATTTCGGAGTTCATGGTTATCTGTCCCCCTAGCATGTTTACCCTTGATTTTACACTATTTGTTCCAATACCTGAAATCATTGTGCTCATATCAAATCCGGTTCCATTGTCTTCTAAATAAATTTCAATAAGTTCATTTCGCTCAAAAATATCAATTGTTACTTTTTCAGCTTTTCCGTGTTTATGTGAATTCTGCAAAAACTCTTGTAAAATTCTGAATACGTTTATTTTTTGAATGGATGAAAACTCATGTTTCAAATCATAAAAATGATATTGTATTTCTATATCTAAACTAGCCGCCATGGCCTTTAGTTCTCGCTCAACCATTTCTATGAAGGTTAACTCTTCAATCCATGGTGGATACAAACGATATGCGTAGTTTCGAATATCCTTATTGATTTTGGTTAATGTTGATTCAACAATCTCATTGGTTGTATTTCCAGATCTGTTTAACATTAACAAAATTGAAAGTCTATTTAAAATATCGTCGTGAAGTTCAACTGCAATTCTTTTGCGCTCCAATTCTACTGCGGTTGTTTGTATGCTATTTGCATTTAACTGTAAATTTAAATTCTTCTCTAACAATGTATTCGTAGTACGAAAAGTCGATAATATCTTATCGGTTAGTGTTACAGCTACTGCGGTAACCTCCAACATAGGCAATATCAAAAGCCATAACATGGTGCTGTTGTAATCAATTTCTTGATTTTTGAATGATATGAATAAAAACACAATGGCATTAATTGTGTTGAAAAACAAAATCAAATACATATAAGAAAACTTCTTATATACTTTATAATGGATAAATGGAATTGAACAAATAATTAAAATCAGAAGTAAAAATGTAAATTGAATAATATTGACAGACAAATTTTGGGTTTTTTCGATACCGTTATTGGGATAAACCAAAACATAGATAAAAAAAACTGTTGCCGATAACAATACGAATGAAACGAATCGTCTGACCCACTTGGTTTGCTGTTTAATTTGTAAATAATCTACCAAAAACTCACACAATGCAAATCCAGAAACAAACAATAAATACATTCTCAATATGCTGTTTAAATGCGTGGTATTTGGATAGAGATAAAATTTCAAATGACCAGACGTAAGGACAAAAAAGGAGATATTACTTAATATCCATAAAGAGAAAATTAAAAATGGTTTAGATTTGTTCTTGACACCCAAAAAAAGCGTAAATACAAAGTATAAAAAAAAGATACCATATAAAAACCCAAAGAAGTATTCAACTCTTGAATTATATGCTAAAAATTCTGGAAGACTCCAAATTTTGCACATGAGATGAGGTAATTTACCCATTCTCACATATTTCACAATAATGTTGTAATTACCGCGGATTGGAACTTTAAATATCCCAATAGGATTGCGGGTTTTAATCAAAAAATTGGTCAATTTTATTTCATCTCCAGCAACTGCAACTTTTGAAATTTCCATATTGGGGGAGATCACATACGCTTCAATCAAATCGGCCAATGGATCTGGCAATTCTATCACCAACTCCGAAAGCTGTTGGATGTTAGTTTCGTAAACAAACCAACGTTCACAATCTCCATTCCCATTGTAGCTCTTGGCACTTAATTGATTTGATTTTTGAATTTCTAGAAAATGCTGCAACGAAATTCTATTTTTGGTACAATAAATACTCTTGGGCACTAATTTTTGTCCCTCAATTTGAGCAACCCCAAAGTTAAAAGAGAGAAATAATACCAATAAAGTGAAGTATCTTATTATCCGATTAATGTTCAATGCACGAAAAATTAGGCAACTATGCGATATTTATGGGCAATATTAATCAATTCACCGATAGAATTAATTTCTAATTTGCGAAAAATATTCTTTTTATGTGTTTCTAAGGTGTAAATACTAATATTTAATTTGTTCGCTAATTCTTTAGAAACATTACCAGAAACCAATTCTCGCATTAATTCAAGTTCACGTTTTGTTAGCAATCCAATGGCCGAAACTATTTCTTCGCATTTTATGGTATCGGTATTGCTTTCAATTTCCGGATATGAGCAAAAGACCAACGATTCATTTTTAATTATTTGAATCAATTGTTGCGAATCTATGTCTTTAGAGATACATGCATTTATGCCAGCATGTTTTGCTTTTAGAATGAGATATGAATCCACAAATGAAGAAAACATAATTATTTTAAATTTACCATATTTCCTTATTTCTTTGGCAATTTCAAATCCCGATTCATTTTTAAGTTGCGCATCCATAATTACAACATCTACCAAATTCTTTTTATCGGAAAGAAATTGAATTAAATTTGCGCCAGAATTAAACAAACCCTTAGGATTTAGACCTTCTTCATTAGATAGAATTTGATTTAGTCCTTCTAAAACAACTTGATGATCGTCGCAAATAACAATATTTAAATTTGTAATTGATTGATTCATTATATGCTTGAAAACAATGTTTAATTGTGTTAAAACTGATACGATATTACGCTAGTTGGGGAGTTTTTAGATACCAAAATTTTGGTATCTTTAGGAAATGTAGCTTAATTTTGCAAACGACAATATTATTCAAATATAAGAAAACGACAATTGTTTGAATCAAGAGCAAATTACTAAATTTTGATTTCAAATTCAAATTGTTATTTATTAAATAATTCACTATCTTTGCACTCCCATTTTGGAGAAATGGGATTTTAACTAAAGATATTTAAAACAAAAAAACTATGGCAACAAAGATTAG
>CANFVI010000123.1 GCA_947450405.1 Flavobacteriales bacterium | reverse complement strand
CATCATCAATGTTGTGTTTTACTGAATCAACTATTTCATTTCTGAGGGATAAAATTTCTGCTTGCTTTTTTGTAGCAACAAACCCACGAATACTTCCTTCAATTGTACGAATAAGGGCCGACATAAAATCACGCTCATTTACGAATTTGAACGCTACATTTTTTAGGGTTTCTTCATCATTGTTTAAAACAGAATACAAAAGCATTGCTTTAAAATAAACATTTGCTTGATCTTGGGTAATTGCTTGAAAATCTAATTCAATAGACCTGTTCTGAACAGAAATTTTGCGAAAAATCACTTCCAAAAACGGGATTTTAAAATTCAAACCGGCATGTAGAACACGTCGGTATTTTCCGAACATTGTAACAATTGAAACAGTACCTTGTTGAACTGTTACTAGACCAGACAGCACAATAAGAATTGCGACTCCGATAATAATAAGAGGAAAAATATTCATAGTACGAATTTATATCAAAGTTTGGATTTTGGTAAGTGTTTAAAATTATTTTTATTGATAATGAGGGATTTGGGTCATATTTTCGACCAATTGAGTAATAGATTCGCTTGTTTTGGTGTAAATGAGCGTCTAATCATCGAAATTTGTATTCTTCATGAAAAAGTTATTGTTGATGTTGATCATTGGGTTAGGGTTGTTTCAAACTTCCAATGCCCAATTTCCAACAAGTTATTTGGTGAGTGGAAAAGTCCAAGATGCGAATGGTCAGCCAATTGAAAACACAAAGATTACCCTGTATAGAATGGCGGATACCTTCTATAAAAAACCATCTATTGAGCAAATATTGAATGTTCCTAATGAGGTACTCTCTGAGGTTTTGGCTTCGGTAAATTCTTCAAAATCTGGTGCTTTTGAAATTTCAGCGCCCATGCCTTTGTTTAAATTACAAACTATGGGCGATCCTAGACGTGCTTTCCGATCTCCACATACATTTTCGGCATATATTATTGTGGTTGCAGAAGGATTTGAACCTTACAAATCTTATGTAAATTGGAAACCAACACGCAGTGCTGAGGGTCCAAGTTTAAACTTAGAAGAGCCTTTTGTTTTGTTGAAATTAAAAGACAGAATGCAGGGAGTTGAGATCAAAACCAATGCAATAATTCAAAAAGGTGATACGTCAGAACTGAGCGCTGGAAATTACAAAGTGAATCCAGACGCAACAGCCGAAGATTTGGTGCGTAAAATGCCTGGTGTTACTTCTAGCAATGGTCAAGTTCAAGCACAAGGCGAACAGGTGAAAAAAGTTTTGGTAGATGGCAAACCGTTTTTTGGTGATGATCCCAATACAGCTTTGAAAAATTTACCTGCTGAGGTTATTTCTAAAATTCAAATTTACGATGGTCGTTCCGACCAAAGTGCGTTTACAGGATTTGACGATGGAAACACCACAAAAACCATGAATATCATTACCAAAATGGGATTCAAGAATGGTGTATTTGGAAAGGGTTTTGGGGGTTACGGAAGATCTTTTGACGGCAGTGGCGATATCAATAAATACAAAGCTGGATTAAATTTGAACTACTTTTCTGGAGATAGGCGTTTTACATTGTTGTCGCAATTGAACAATATCAATGAACAAAACTTTTCAATTGAAGACATCATGGGTTCAATGGGAGGCGGTTCTCGCGGTGGAAGAGGCGGCGGTGGCGGAATGTTTGGTGGTGCTGGCGGCGGTATGGGTGGTGCTGGTCAGTTCTTTGTAGGAAGTCAAAATGGAATAACCTCAACTGCGGCAATTGGTTTAAGTTATTCCGATAAATTGGGAAAGAAGAAAACCTTAGATTTCTCGGCAAGTTATTTTTTAAATAATACAGACAACGACAATTCAACGAGTACCAATAGAATTTTTGTTACTGGGAGTCAGTCGGGTTATAATTATAATGAAACCGCTCAAAATTTAACACATAACAGAAATCATAGATTTAATATGCGTTTTGATTGGAAGCCCGATACTGTAAATAGAATTATTATTCAGCCAAGATTGACGCTTCAAACCAATGGGAATAAAAACCCCCTAACAGGAATTACTTCAAATCCCAAGTCAGTTGACTCAATTTTCAGTAAGTTGGTTAATGGGTACAATAACAATTCAGTTGGTTATAATGGCGGGGTAAATATCAATTGGATGCGGTCTTTTCAAAAAAAGGGTAGAACCTTATCAGTTTCCGTTAATCCAGGTTTTACAAATCAAACTGGAGAAACAAATATTAACAACAAAAGTATTTTTAATATTGCCGGAAATAAAATTGATACCGTAAAACTTCAGCGCTTAGATATTGGTAAAACTGGGTTGACATTGAATGGCAATTTGACATTTACTGAAGGATTGGATTCAAACAATTTAATTTCTATGATGTACACAGGAAATTTAAACCAAAATGGAAGCAATCGTTTGAATTATGTCCCTCAAAATTATTTGTCTGAAATCAATTACCTAGATACGATTTTATCGAATAAGTATAAAAATGGATATAGCAGTCATTCAGTTGGCGCACAATATCAGTTTCAAAATTATAAGTGGAATACAAACATTGGGGTAAGTGGTCAGGTGGCTATGTTAAACAGCGATCAAACATTTCCAATGGTTACAACAATTAGTAGGCAATTTTATTCAATTTTACCGTCATTTAGTGCCAGGTATAAACTGGGTATGAAAAAGAATTTGCGTTTGAATTATAGAACTTCTAACAATGCGCCGTCGGTTGATCAATTGCAAGAAGTAGTGAATAACAGCAATTCTTTGCAACTAAGCGTAGGTAATAAATCACTAGTTCAGGATTATCAGCACAATTTAACCTTGCGGTATTTTTCTGTGATTCCAGAAAAAGGTAAGAATTTATTTGTATTGATAAATGCAACATATACAAAAAATTATATTTCTTCTTTGACCCAAATTGCAGGAAATAATCCTTTGTTTGTGAAAGTTGGAGATACTGGTGTACTTCGATTGAATCCAGGTGCACAGCTGTCGAAAGCAGTTAATTTGGATGGATATTATAACTTGAGATTGTTTGGTACCTATGGAACGCCATTGGATTCTGGAAAGTTGAATTTGAATGTGAATGGGGGACTTAATTACGTTCAAACTCCGAGTCTGATTCAAATTGGAAATGGAGAGGCAAAAGCGAACACCTCAAAAAACCCTTCGGCGAGTTTTGGTCTTGTTTTGGGCACTAACGTAAACAAATTGGACATTACGTTGATGAGCACAACGACTTATAGTTATGTGATCAATACCTTGCAAACGTCATTGAATCAAAGTTATATCAACCAAAGTACGCAGTTTAAATTAAATTATAATCCAACTGATAAATGGGCATTTGTTTCAGATGTCACGCAGAGTGCATATACTGGTTTGAGTAATAGTTATAACCAAACATTTTATTTGTGGAATATGGGATTGGCTAAAAAATTCATGAAGAATACAATAGAAGTGAGGTTGAGTGTTTATGATATTTTGAATCAGAATAAAGCCATTGCTAGAAATGTTACACAAATTTATTTTGAAGATGTAATAACCAAGGTTTTAACGCGCTATGCTATGTTAACAGTTACTTATAATTTGCGTCAATTTAAGGGTAGTAAAGACCAAGGCAAGGATGAAAAAGATAGGAGAATGTATATGTTTCCGGGTGGAACACCCCCTCCGGGAATGCCAATGCCAGGCATGGGAATGCCACATGGTGGAGGTTTGAATTAACATATGATTGAATAACAAATTACAATAAACAGAAAAGCCACCCAAAGGGTGGCTTTTCTGTTTATTAAAGAAATTCAAATTAATGATTTACTTGAATTTTGTATGTGTCTTTTTTGTTGTTTGCAATAATTTCAACGAAGTAAACACCAGTTGCCAAGTTTTCGGTATTGATTTTGGTTTGGCGGTTGTTATTGGCGTTGATTTTGTTTGAGCTCACCAATTGTCCTTGAAGATTTCTAACATTGATTGAAGCAATTCCATGTACTGCAGGAACAAAAACAGTAAATGCATTGTTAACTGGGTTAGGGTAAACCATAACTCCATCAATTAAATATTGACGGGTTGAGCTGCTTACTGGCTGAGGATTAATGAATTGTTTCATTGTATCTGAACCGCAAGGTGAGTTATCTACAATAAAGGTTACTTCAATAGGTCCAGCAGTTGAATATTTGTAAGTAGGCATTTCTTTGAAACTTTCATTTCCGTCGCCAAAGAACCAATGGAAAGCTTTTCCGCCAGTGGTTAAATTTTTGAAATCAAAAGAGAATCCATTTTGAACGTATGAGAAATTTGCTTTCACCTTGGTTACTTCATAGAAGTTTTGAGATTTGGTTCCAGTACAACCAACATTACTTTTCACTGATACTGTGGCAATAGTCTTGCCGGATGCCTTAATATAAGTACTTGCTTTTGTTCCTCCATTAGACCAAGAGTATGTATTGCCACCACCGCCGGCAGTAGCTGTAACCAACATAGAATCACCGGCGCACATACTGCTATCCTTGAATGTTAAATTGATGACTGGATTTGCAGAAATAAACACATTCACATTTCTTTGAGCTGTACAACCTGCAGTATCTGTAGCGGTTACAGTATAGCCAGTGCTTACTGTTGGGTTTGCATGTACAGTATCTCCTGTAGATTTGTCTAATCCCGTTGTAGGAGCCCATGTAATGGTTGAGTTTCCAGTAGCGGCAGCTGTTAATGTAACAGGACTTCCACCAGGACAAATACTTCCAAAATTTGGAGTGAGGGTTAATGTAGGCGCTATTCCAGCATTAGTTTTAACTTCAATGTACTTGGTAGTATCTGACAATCCAGATTTAGAACAAGTAACGATAGCTCTGTAAAAACGTGTTGCATTGGCGAAAGTAGCAAATGGATTGGTTCCTGTACCAACATTTCCATAAGTACCAGTTGCTGTTGTGGCACTCTGCCATTGAATGCTAATTCCAGAACCTGTAGTATTTCCAGATAAGGTTAATGTTAAAGCTCCGGCACCTGCACAAATTTTGGTTGGAGAGGTGGTAAATGTTCCTGCTGTAGGTTTACCTGAACAATAGGTAGGGAAATGTTGCCATTCAAAATCATCTAAATAGATATTTCCACCTGCATTTGCTCCACTTCTTGCGGTACCAGTAATGATAATATAATTTACAGTCCCTTTATATGATGAAGGAATAGAAAAAGAATATTGCTGCCAT
>CANFVI010000122.1 GCA_947450405.1 Flavobacteriales bacterium | reverse complement strand
ATTCTAGCGGCATTCCAAATTGCTTCTATCCAAGTTGTATCGGCGTTGCTTACAGAATCCGCAATATGGTATTGCCCATTAATTTGATCTAGTTCGAAAAGTTGCTTTACCATTGTTGTTTTTCCAACTTGACGTGGTCCTACAATTACTTGAATCAATGAATGTTGTTCAAGAATGCGGTTTTTTAATTCAAAAAAGGCCTCTCTGTAATACATAAATACGAATATAGTCAATCTTTTACAATTTTACTCAATGTACTGAGTAATTTTACTCAATACGCTGAGTAATTTTACTCAGTAAAAAACCGTCTGAAATCACCAATTTCAATATGAATTCGGTGGTTATAATCGCCAATTTCGATATGAATTTGGCGATTTCGGTAAATAAAACCTAATTATTACTCGTTTTTGAATTTAAATTTCAGTTGGTATACCAGATCGGCAGATTGAAAAACGCAGTGCTTTTCGAGGAAGATTTTTGCACTAGAAAACATCGGATTTGTGTTCATTACATATTCATAGCAAGATAAAAATTGGTAATTTTTTACTAATTTTTTTTCGAAACTGATTGTATATTTTTGTCAAAAAAAACTATGACAACGAATCCACATGTTATCACTTTGCAAGAAGCACAAGAAATGACTTATGCCTATCAAGATGCAATTCAATTTCAAGATCAAACAATTTCAAGCGCAATTGATTTAGACGCCATTACTCAACTTATTAATCAAGCTGGATGCAAGGGTATTAGAATTTACTTTGGACTAAACTCTTCCAATAAATTGGCACCGGTAATTGTCGGTTATGATGAAAATGATATGGATCAAACAAATGGTATAATTCTTAATAGGGGTACTAATTGCCCTCCTAATTGCCCTACAAGTCCTTTGATTAAATAATGACATTTGTTAAATATTGTCAAATTTTTGAATTTTCATTATTATTAATCACCATAGTGAAATTAATAACAAAGAAAAATAAACTCAATAAAAAATCAATTGACGTAATTCTATTTGTTGCACTTTTATTTATTGATGCCATAATAAGATTCATTTGGACTCAGAATAAATTAACATTTCATTTTGTTCATGTTTGCATTCCCATTATGTTTTGCTGCTGGAGTTGGCTTTCCCAAATCATTTCGATACCAATTGTTATTCTGATTCAATTAATCTTCACTTTTTGCGGTTTCTATTTTCTCAACAATATAATGATAATCATTACATTTTGCTTATCACTTGCTTTGATAATTCATAAAGCAGTTTCATTGGCTAAGCAAACAAGCAGAAAATTAAAAGTTGCACCTATTTATTTCATAATAGCCTTTGACCAAATACTTACATTTATTATTTATATATTGAATCGAACCCCTTACAATTGGCATATGTCAAACTATATCCTTCCGTTTAATATTTTTGTAAACCTATTTTTCCCATTTACCGTATTCTATATCAATGTCAAATTCAGGAGACTCATTCTTATTTAACATTTTCGCTGTTCTAATTCCTTCAATTGCATTATTAATTGGAACAGTGATTTTCAGCAATATTGTAATAAAACGATATTCAAAAACTATTTCTAGGCTTTATAAAATGAATTTCAATAGTTTGGAAACAGAAAGAAAACGAATTGCAAATGATTTACATGATCAACTTGGTTATAAAATGTCCGTGATAAATAAATCTATTGAAAATTTAACCTCTAAACTTCAACTAGAAAATAATTCGGATATAAAAATGGTTCAGAGCCAGCTTCGACTTTTCCATTACGACATTAGCAGAGTACTCGAAGCCATACATCCCAGAGATTTGATGAATGGAAAGTGGCGTGAAAGTATTCAACAATTAACGGAAGATTTAAGTATAGGAGACACAAATATTCATGTAAATTTTCATACAACAAAAAATCCGAAAGAAGAACACCTGCAGAATTTTTATAGAATAATTCAAGAAAAATTGAGCAATATTATTACACATACACATTCAAATAGAATTCAAATTGACATTCATTCAGAAAATTCGAATATTCATGTTTGCATTGTTTATAAAAGCGATATTACATTGATTCAAAAAGTCGCATTGAAACTTGGCTCAAAAAGAGGAAGAGGATTACTCATTTTAAATGACCGATTAAAAATCATTAACGCAACGAATTCAATTACTGTAAGTGAAGGCAACATAATTGACACAATTAGTATTCCCTTATGAACATAATTATACTAGACGACCATCCATTAATTCTGAATGCATTGCGCACTGAAATTAAATCAATTTTACCAGAGGCAATTATTAAAACTTTTACTACAATTCACGATACTAGAGTCTACATTACAACACAATCGGTTAATTATGTAATTTGTGATTTGCAAATAGTTTCAGGAAAGAGTATATTAATTCCAGAATTGTGCTACATTAAAAATATCCCTTACATGGTATACAGTTCGCATACAAATAAAACGATCTATCAAAAGCTAAATGAATTGGGCCTAAAAGTATACGTCTCCAAATCATCAAGTCCAAAAGAACTCAAAAGTGGAATATTGGCGCTTTTAAATGAGCAAAATTACTTTTGTAGCATTGTTTCTGAAATGATAAACACAGATGATGATGAAATAATTAAACCATTAAAAATTAGCAAAACGCAAATGAAAATATTGACATTACTGAACGATGGTTTAACACAAACAGAAGTTGCAACAAAAATGAAAATTGCAGAAAGAACAGTAATTAATCATCTCGCTATTTTACGCAATAATAACAATTGTAATTCAACTGTTGAACTAGTTCATCGTTTTAAATTTTGGGTTTAAATCATTGAAAAACAGTGAATTATTTAAAAATTGGTAAAAAATTACCATTTTTTATACGAAATCTTATTTTTTAATTTGAAAACACTAAAAAATAAAAACAAATGAACGCTACTATCAATGAAATCTATGGGACAATCCCATGTACTGTAACTTACTCTGTATTAGACACAACTCTAAATACATTATTTACAAGAACTGTATCAAACCCACCAACTCCTTTTACACCACCACCTTGCATGACTGATCCAGCATTTGTAGAAATAAATGCTTGCGGCACCGTATTCAGAGTTCCATTAAATACTGGTGGTTGCTGTTCTGATGTTATACTATTTTGTAATTGTTTACCAACTCCTGCATGGTACACTTTCCATGTGTGCATGATACCACTTCCAGGAGGAATGCCTTGTGACTACGTAATAGATATTCAGATTTAATAAAATTTGCAAAGTAGTGCTTTATCAAGTAAATTCGACATCTAATTGAGCATTACTACTAAACATATCAATCAATTCAAAAAGTGGATAGTACTCCTGCTCTATCCACTTTTTTGTTCAACAACATTGTTGGCGCAAAATACCTATGTCAAATCAAATCCTTTTCCAACCGATTATTTTATTCAAAACAAAGGACAATGGAACCACGAAGATTCTAGCATTGGTTATATAATTTGGAATGGTATTCACAACGTGTACCTTTTTAAAAATAAACCCGGATTTACTTGGAAATTTACACCCGTTAACCGCAGAAAAGTCGAAACTGAAGAAGGCCTTGAATCGGAAAGCGAAAGAGAAAGAGAACGTGAAAGAGAATTAGAAAAGGAAAACTCCAAGAAACAAATAACCCATGAAATCACCCAAATATTTTTAAATGCCAACCCCAATCCTGAAATTGTAGTCGAAAAACCTTCCGATTTTTATTGGACCTATGGTCCCGAAAAATGGAATTCAATCGGATTTAAACGCATTACCTACAAAAACATTTACCCGTTTATTGATGTGTATTACGAAACCTGCAACAATCCTACTTTAGGAAATTTCAAATACGGTTTTATTTTACACCCAGGAGCAAATCCCAACCACATTCAGATGCAACTCAAAGGGGCCAAATTCAAAAACCTCAAAGAAAACTCCGTTGAATATGTTACCAAAGAGTTTACACTCATTGATTCAGGTTGGAATGCCACTCAAAATGAAAAAAATATCTCCCTAAAATTAAAATTATCAAAGAATTACTTACACTTAAAAAATACGATTCACATTGATTTAGATTGTCCAAACCCAATTCAATCTGAAACCATCATTGACCCTTATGTGAAAGTGATTTCCAATTTTCTTGATTCTGGTTACGCTTATAAGAATTTCACAAATTTGGTTTTAGAAGTTGATCATGATGGAGACGACAACCAGTATGTAATGAGTGCCGCATTGACTTACCCTCAAATTGCAAAATATAACCCTTCTGGAAAACTGCAATGGATGTTTTCCGGTCAAATGCCCGCTTTAAATTGGTATTCTGTTGAAAGATTGAATCATGTACCAGGTGCATTTGTAATTAATAAATTAAAAAATAAGTTATTCATGGGTCCTGGCTACAACGGTGGAATTCAAGGCACTCGAATAATTAGGCTCAATCAATATGGAAACTATGATAATTATTTGGCCAATGGTTTTACTGGACAAGCGGAATTATGGGATATTAATTTTCACTGCAGTTCGAAAAAACTTTTTGGATCTGGGGGTGGATTGTTTCGTGCATCAAATTTATATACGATTGATCCAGAAATTGATTCTATTAAGGCAAATATTTACAATATTACTCGTGAAAAAACTCAAGTTGGGATAGACATTATACGGACGGTTGTAGACAAAAAAGGGAATTTTTTTTCTTTATACATATTTTGGAAACATTATATGATTTTAGATTCGAACGGTTTTGTGGTTAAAAATTATTATAATTGGTATAGGGGATTGATTTTTGCAAATGATTCACTAAACGCTCCTAAATATGAAATTAATGTAACAAATATTCATAAATTTATCGAATACGATAATTTTCCAGCTTACAAAAATATAACTAACCGCTTCAACGGATTGGCAGTAAATGATAGCTTTGTTTTTAGTTACGATGGCAAAGTCATTATGGTCAATGAAAAGTTTACAGGTAAAATTCGATGTATTGATTCTGTGGCCTGGCATAAAGGCGGTAGAAATGGACACTCCGGACAAGAAGGCATTGCCGTAGACAACTGCAACCACGTTTTCGTAGGGGGTGACAGTGCCAATGTTTTGGTCTACACCTTTGCAAAAAACAAACTCAGACTCGATACCACCATCTACCTTTTTAAACCGGCTAAAATCCGAAAAGTGATCGATATTCGACTCAACGAATTAAGCAACCAACTTTTTGTTTCTGGGGATAGTTTTACCGCCTCCTTTCCCAACCCCTT
>CANFVI010000121.1 GCA_947450405.1 Flavobacteriales bacterium | reverse complement strand
AGTTGAGGTAGTAACCCCAAGTTTTCAAAATTTTGCATTAATATTTTTTTTCGGGCTAACGCTTCAGAAGCAGAAATGAAAGCGTAGGAATCGCAATAGATTCAAACTACAAAAGTCCCACTCGTAAAGAATTGCGCTGCAAATGTACTATTGTTTTAAGAAATTTCCTAACCTTTTCCACATTTTATCAAGAAAATATTGTATTTAACGAATTTTATCGCTAAATCGCAGAATTTTTTCTTTCGAAATCGACAACGATTTTATTCTTTCTAACTACACTTGTAAAATGCCTGGATGAAATGGTTTCATAGGCGCATGGTTTGCAGCTTCTATTCCCATCGAAATCCATTTTCTCGTATCTAACGGATTGATAATTGCATCTACCCATAAACGAGAAGCAGCATAATACGGAGTAGTTTGACTGTTGTACCTTTGGGTAATTTTGTCGAGTAAAGCGTTTTCGTTTTCTAACGTAATTTCTTCACCTTTTGCTTTTAACGAAGCTTTTTCAATTTGTAATAACGTTTTAGCCGCTTGCTCTCCACCCATTACCGCAATTTTAGCACTTGGCCACGCTACAATTAAACGTGGATCATAAGCCTTTCCGCACATGGCATAATTTCCAGCACCATAACTATTACCCATTACAATTGTAAACTTAGGAACAGTACTATTTGCCATTGCCATTACCATTTTGGCTCCATCTTTAATAATGCCACCATGCTCAGATCTGCTTCCAACCATAAATCCAGTAACGTCTTGTAAAAAAACCAAAGGAATTTTCTTTTGGTTGCAATTCATAATAAATCTTGCAGCTTTATCTGCACTATCGCTATAAATTACACCACCAAATTGCATTTCTCCTTTTTTGCTTTTTACCATCTCACGGTTATTGGCAACAATGCCCACGGCCCAACCGTCTATTCTTGCATAACCGCAAAGGATACTTTTGCCATATCCCTCTTTGTATTGCTCAAATTCACTGTTGTCAACCAGTCTTTCAATAATTTCGAGGGACTTATAAGGTTTCCCTCTATCGGCAGGCAATACCCCCCAAATTTCATCTTGCTTTTTTACAGGTAATTTTGTTTTTACACGGTCAAAACCAGCATTATCAGGTTTGCCAAGTTTGTCCATGATGTATTTGATTCTATCTAAACAAGCTTGGTCATTGGGGAATTTATCGTCAATAACACCAGATACTTCAGTTTGTGTCATTGCGCCTCCTAAGGTTTCATTATCAATATCTTCTCCAATTGCTGCTTTTACCAAATAGCTTCCTGCAAGAAAAATACTTCCATTTCCCTCAACAATTAAAGCTTCATCCGACATAATTGGCAAATAGGCACCACCTGCAACACAACTTCCCATAACTGCAGCAATTTGTGTAATTCCCATGCTGCTCATGATTGCGTTGTTTCTGAACATTCTTCCAAAATGTTCTTTATCGGCAAAAATTTCATCTTGCATAGGCAAGAAAACTCCAGCGCTATCTACCAAGTAAATGATTGGCAAATGGTTTTCCATTGCTATTTCTTGGGCACGTAAATTCTTTTTGCCTGTGATTGGGAACCATGCACCCGCTTTTACTGTAGCATCATTGGCAACAATGATACATTGGCGTCCACTCACATATCCTATTCCAGTAACAACACCGCCACCGGCACATCCACCGTATTCTTCATACATGTCATATCCGGCAAAGGCGCCAATTTCAATCCATTCTGAATCTTTATCTCTTAAATAATCAATTCTTTCACGCGCTAATAATTTGCCTTTTTCTTTTTGTTTTGCAGCAGATTTTAAACCACCACCAAGATAGATTTTTTCTAATCTACTTTTTACTACATCCCAATTTTGCTTATTGGTATCCTCGTTTTTGTTGAATTGAATGTCTTGTTCTGACATGATTCAAAGATAATAGAAAATGAACGGATAAAATGAAATGATTGATGAAAGAATCATTTCATTATTTGAATGAAAACCTTTAATCTTTTTGACGCGTTGTAAATGCGGTTTCATACAATTCAATGTATTTTTCCATGGTCAACTTTTTGCATAAATCTGCAATTAAATCATAAGGAATTTGATCCATTTTTTTGAATCGGATGCAACTTTTACCCATGTCTAATTTTGATTTGCAATGCTTCGGGTATTCTTCAACAAACCAATTTAATAAGGTATTGCTTCCATACATTCCCAAATGATATAAAGCAATAAAATTCTTTTGTGAAGCAATATTCATAAAGCCTAATGGTAACTTTGGGTCACAGTGATAACCGGCAGGATAAATGCTTAATGGAACAACATATCCAATCATTCCATATGAAATACATTCTTCAAATCCGGGCGGTAGATTGCTTAAAATTGTTTCTCTAAGTTTGTTCATGGGCTCAATGCGGTCTTCGGGCAATTGGGCAATATAATCCTGGGCGTTTTTTGCAACGTACTGCATAATATTTTTTATTTGGTTAAAATATAAGAACCAGCTTTTCCAATTTTGAATTTGGGAAGCTGTTTGGTAGTTTGAAATGTTGAAATTCCCTCATTAATTTTAGTCCATAAACCAAAATAACTAGAATGCTGGTTTAAAGCTGCTTTCTTCTCAAAGTTTTGGTTTTCAGATAGATTGAAATCAAATGGAGCAATAATTACTGGTATTTTTAATTGGTTGGCATTTCTAGCCAAAATAGCCAGGGTGTAAATTTCTTTTATTACTTTATCTGTCATTGCCAAGCACCCAATTGAAACACAGTTGCCATGAATAAATATATCGCCACCCAAGTCTGCTGCATTGCTTCTAATTTTGTCGGCTTGATTTGGATAATTTAAACCCAAACTCAAATGAAAATTACTGCTGGGATTAAATCGGTTTATATAATAAAATCCTTCAGGAGTTTGATTGTCTCCACTTTGATTTTTAGGTCCGATGTCACCTGATTGTGCGCAAACTTTGTATGTTTTAAAATGAGCCATTTTTTGGCCTGAATTGCCAACGTAAATTTCTAATCTCTTTTCGGTTTTGTAAGCAATTAATAATAATTCTAGTTTTGATGATTCTATTTTGAGGGATTTTAATTTTTGTGTAACGAATTCGTTGTAAGAATTGTATGCGTCTTTTACCCGTTTAAATTCCAATTGATTTTTCAGGAATGTATCTTTTGGTTTTCTTAATGAAATAAACAAAGTCATTACCAAAAAAGTGATGGCGATATTAAAAATGAGTAATTTAAACTTTCGCATAAAATTAGAACGACAATGCCCAGTAAATTATTGTTTGGCTTTTTGGGCTACTGTATTTAAAACATGTAAGAAGTTCTCTGCCCCTTGAGCACCTGAAACTGCGTAAGCCTGATCAAAAACAAAAAATGGCACACCTCTAGCGCCAACTTGTTGCGCCATATATTGGTCTTGAATAACCAAATTGTCTAATTCTGCAGAGTTAATGATGTTATTGAAATTTTCGAATTGTAAACCTATATTATTGGCAATTTCTTCAAGAATCTGTAAATCTTGAACATTTTTACCATCGGTAAAATAGGCTTCAAAAAGAGCTTCTTCAATTTCAGTTTGTAAATCCTGATTTTTGGCAAATTGAATCAACTTATGGGCATTTCTTGAATTCATTACTTTGGCTTTGGAAAATTGAAAATCAATATCCAAGGTTTTGCCTTGCTCTGCCAATCTATTGAAACTGGTTTCAATATCGGCTCTGTTCATGCCTTTCATTTTTGAGAGGTATGAATACAAATCGTTGTTTTCATCATATATGATGTCAGGATTTAATTCAAAACTCCTCCAAATAATAGATACATCATCTTTTCCTTCAAATTGATTAAGTGCAAGTTCAAATTGTTTTTTACCCAAATAACAATAGGGACACATTACGTCTGACCAAATTTCTACTTTCATTGATTGATTTTAGTGCAAAATACAACAGAAAAGAAGATATTGTTTTTATCGTTTAGGTCAATTTTGTCTGATTCTTTATGTTGTAACATTCTTGCTTCTAATCTCAACGTGCTGCTTTTCTGTATTTGATAGTCGTAATTGATGGAATATCCTTTTACTTCTTTGAGATAAGTATTGTTTAAAATCATGTCATTGTCTTTGAAATATTCAAATCTGCCTGTAATACTTGACTTTGAATTTATGGTGTATTTCGCGATAACAATAGGAGAAAAATAGTATTTCGCATTTTTGAGGGATTCAGTTTTGTCGAATTCACAGCCATTGTCTATACCAACAATAATTCCAATCATATCATTCAATTGGTATTGGGTATAAAAATTATGAAAATACCTGCTTTTATTTTTAACTGTTGGCGATTGGCCAAAATAGGAGCTGCTGTTAATTGTGGTTTTTTTATTTGGAATGTATTGGATTTGATGTCCCCAACTTTTTTGATCATTTGTATTTGCTGTCATCTTTTGCCAGCCGTTTAAAAAATTCAAATTCCCTTTCCATTTTTTATTGTCGGATTCAAAAGACAATCTATATCCTGCTTCGTAATAAGGCGTGTTGTCGGCTAAAATACTTCTGGTACATGTCCAACTTTCTTGACCAATGGCGCTTTCAAATCCAATATGAGAGTTGAAAATACCAAAGTCTAAAATTATATTTTTGCTAAACTTGATACCCACATTTGTTTCATAGATATTTTGCAATGTGCGCGTTTCGCTTTTTAAGTTTGAGTTCACATAATCGCCAATCATTAGGCCAATGTTATATCGCAATTTTGAATTTTTGTTCTGAAAGTTATTATTCGATGACCATTTCAATAAAACAATATTGGTTGAAGGGTAATTATTCTGATCGTAAGAACACAAATAGCTAGGTTTTTCTAAATTGTGAATTGATTTTGAACTATATAATTCACTGTAAATGAGAAATTCACTTTCTTTTACATCTTGAGCATGCAGAATTTTAACAGTGTGAAAAATGGAAAAACAAATGATGAATTTAAGTAATTTCATATTTGCAAAAATACTTAATTGTTGAATAGTTCATTTATAGAGTTTTCATAATCAAAATTCAATTTAGCCAAAGGTATTCCCTTACCTTTGTATTTTAGCGAAGAATGAACTTTTTATCAGTAGAAAACTTATCAAAAACATGGCACGATAAACCCGTGCTAAGAAATATTTCCTTTGGATTACAACAAGGTGAAAAAGTAGCTTTGGTTGCAGGAAATGGTCAAGGTAAAAGCACATTGCTTCAAATTATTATTGGCAAAGAAACTCCAAATACCGGTCAAGCAATT
>CANFVI010000120.1 GCA_947450405.1 Flavobacteriales bacterium | reverse complement strand
GGTCTTCCTCAAAATCGTGAATCGTATACTCAGCGGTGAAAATGCTATATTCTTTATCAAGCGAATCAAGCCAATCAAAGGCCTCATCCAAATCACCCGAAGTATGGGTCAATATTTCTTTAAAAATTTCAAATACCCGGTCAAAAGGTTCGATGTCCTTCGGAATGTGTTTACCAATGATAAAACCTTTCCCCTGATTGAATTCAATACCCTCTAACATCATCTAAATAACAAATCTAGGTATTAAAAGTTCTTTGAAAAATGAAAATGATTGGCACATTTTGGTTATTGTGCTGCAGGTGTTCAGCTTTACCGGTTGGGTTGGTAGTTTATCACTTGAAAATTAGTTTTCAAGTTCTGCAATATCATTGTTCCAGTTTTATGACTTTGCAGAATTTTGACCAAATAGGTTCCAGTTTTATAATTTAAAATTGATAAAAAATACCAAACTCTTGGAATTAAATATTAAATTATTGTAATTCGCTTAATATGAAAAAAGCCATTAATCTAATCACCGCAACTATCCTCTTGCTAGGAACCACTTTTAAATTAGAATCATGGCCTATGGCAAACATCTTACTCGTCGTTGGGAGTGTTGGCTTATTGATCGGAGTGATCTTTATTGGATACAAAGAAAACGAAACAAATGAATTAACCACTTTTCAAAACATAACTGTAACGTTGGGTTTTTCAACATTGGTACTCGGAACTTTATTCAAATTCATGCATTGGCCAAATGCAACGGCATTGCAATTAACTACTGTTATTTTATTCCTCATTGTAATCATGATGAGCTTATCAGATAATTCGTGCATCGCTAAAATTTCAAGTCAATTCTTATTCACTGCAATGTTTGTGCTATGTCTTGTGATCATGTTGATACCAAAAAATAACCACCAAACAAATGAAGATTTGGTAAATCACAAGAGTGAAAAATGCGAAAATTGCCAAAAAATAGAATCCGATAGTACAAAAACACTATCTGACACAGCTAAAAGATAAATTTCGTCCAAACTTTATTTAATCTAAGGCTGTTCCTTTATATAATATTCGATTCTTTCAGTTTTGAATACATACACTTTTGGCAATTGTTCAACGTGTAAAATAAATTATTTTATTGGTGGATAACCTCATTAAATTTTTCATGTTAGGGTTGTTCCTGAATGTTCCTTTCCCTGAATAATCGCCAATCCTGTTTTATTAAATAATCGGCAAGGTCGTCGCCTTTACTTTTGTTCTATTCAGCTACTAACACTAAGGGTTTAGTATGTATTTTGTATTTGTATATTTTGTGGCGATTACTTTCCGATACAAAAAGTAATCTAAGTTGAATATCAATAACTTACAATTTCAAGGTACAAATAAGGTACAAAAGTGTATTTTTTTGGTTAAGAAACTACCAATTATCTTTTGATTGTTTTAGATTTTTTGCGATTCCATCAATACCCAATTTAAAGTTTGATTCAACTGATAAATAAGTTGTTCTGCAAGGTTTATTATCCCTGAGAGTCCCATCATTTTTAAGATATACACTTTCAAATAATGTTCCCCCATCTCGCCACGACATATTAGAAAACTCAATCCTCATCTTACCTTTTTTTATTTTAATAATTATTGTAGTATTAATTGGTGTAAACCCATAGCCATTATCTACATTTTGTACATAACGAAAATGAATTTCCTCAGGTGAATCATAAACAGTAACCTCTTTTACATTTTCAAAATTTGTTACAGACCATTTTTTTACAGCATTATAAATTTCATTTACTGATAATGTATCAAAAGACACTACACTATCAATCACAATTCTTTTCTCAGAATTTATTTTAACTTTTTGAGAATAGCCAATACTAATAAAAGCCATCAAAAATAAAAACATCAAATTTCTTTTCATCCTCAAATATAAAAAATAAATAGGAATAAGCAATTTCTTTATGATAAAGCCATAACTGTTTACTAAAATAAACTTTTTAAAGCATTTTCAATTTCAAAATTTGCAATACATTCGGCTTTCTGTATTTGTTGGGTAAGTTTCAAATACTTTTTAGTTGGTTTGCCAGCGTACTGCTTTTTTAAATGTTTTTTGTAAAGTTGTTCAAAAAGTTCGTCGCTGCGAAAATACAAACTCAGCGTTTTATCGAAATACCTTTGCTTTTTGCTTTGGGTTTGCTTATTATACAAACACCCTTCAAAAGCTGAATGGTGGTAAAAATAGGTATCTGTTAAATATAACTTTCGGCAACGCTTATCAGTAAAATGCCCTAATTGTTTCAATACCGTAAATAGATTTGCTTCGAAATGTCCTTACTGTACAGCAGATATTTAATTACTTAATTAATTTTAAATAATTATTCTGATTTAGTAAATATGTTCCATATTAATACCATAATACTACGCAGTGTTTGGACCAAAAGATTTATGATTTAAATAATGTTGTCAGGGTTATTTTTAACGACCTATTTTTAGCTAAAGCAATACAAGATGAATATCAACAACTTATAAATTCAAGACACAAATAAGGCACAAAAAAGGTTGAAAAAACCCATTTTGAGAGAAAAATTTTATTACTCGATCACAACCAAATCTAATTAACAACCTTTCTATTAATTCAATTAATCAATTTTATCGATTATAAGGAAAATCAATTAAAATCCATTTAATTTGTAGATAAGTAATTATATGCAAATAGATAAAAAACAAATAGCCGTAGTTAAAAAATCACTTTTAAAGTTTGACTTCACAAGATTAGAAGAAAGATGCACGAATGAGGCGCAGACTCGGTTTACTTTGGTTGAACCTATTTTAGAAATCCTTGGATATAGTCGTTCCGACGATATGGTGACTGAAGTTTCAGCTGGATTTGGCAAAAAAAATGACAGGGCAGATATTGGTTTGTTTGTAAATAACAAATTGGGTTCAATGAAACCTGAGATTGTTGTTGAATGCAAAGTATTTGGGAAAAAACTCACTGATAAAGAGGGCAGCCAACTAAACAATTACTTCATCAATACTCCGAGTGCAAAAATTGCCATTTTAACAAACGGAATGGATTGGAAAATTTATGCAATTGATAATAACTCAAAAGAAACCTCATTAAACCCAAATCCATTTATGGATTTTAACTTATCTGAATTGAATGATGAAACAATAGAAAATTTAACTCATTTAAAGAGAGATATCCTACGAATCAGTCTTAAAGAACTTATTGAGGATGCTCAAGAATTCTTCTTTATGACAAGGTTTGAAGATGCGTTTTTTGAAATTCTTTTCAATCCAACAGATGAATTGATAAAAACTATCTTCAATAAAATGGGTGGTCAAAGAATAACAGATTCAGCTAAAAACAAAATCCAAAATCTAATCAATTCAGGCAATTTAAGATTGATAACTGATAGACTATCAATTGAAGAATCAAAAAAAGATGGAAACAGCATTATTACGACTGCCGAAGAATTAAAATTCTATCACGCAATTAAAACCCTTTTGATTCAAAGAAAAGAGATTAGTTCCGAAAGAATTTCATATCGTGACCAAAAAAATAGTTTTTTAATTTTGGTTGATGACAATCAAAAGAAAATGATTTGTAGGTTAATATTTACACACAACAAAAAGAAAATAGAAATAAACGGCAAACCATTTGAACTTGAAGGGTTGGATACTGTTGTTAACCTAAAGAAAGAACTTACAGAAGCAGCTTTGGGTTATTTCGCGTAAAGCTGCGAATAAAGGATAACCTTTATTTTACCAAGTACAATAGTAAAAGACATTAAGCAAATTGCACAATATGGGGGCTTATAAACTAAAGAAGTAGTAACCCACATTTTTGGCGACTATCTAAATGATTATAACCCCGACCAACATAAACCACAATTTAACACAAAATGAAAACAATTGAAGGCGTAGGGTTTTACACCGTTAAAGAATTGCAAACCGTATTAGAAGTAACGCAAACCACTATTTTAAAGTACTCAACTACGGGAATTATTAAAGGCGTTAAAATTGGCAATTCGTGGCACATTAGCGAAATAGCATTAAGGGAATTTTTAGGACTACCGACAAAATGAAAAAGCCAGGTAACAAAGTAATTTCAATTTATTTGATATGGGAATTAATACATTTAACACTTTGGGCAATGGCAAGAAATACGCCAGGAAGCAAAAGTAGATTTTTTCCGTTGGCTCATAAAGAATGGGAAAAATGGGAATTATTAGGCAAAGAACCAATATTACAAACTTATGGCGAAACAATGTATTTTCAAATAGACAAAGTTTATGATATTACCGAATTTGCATTTTACAGCATTGCACCAATTTTTATTTATTACGCTATTACGTTTTGGAATAAAAAGCCCAACGAATAAACTAAAATAATTACCCTATGGCCATAAACATTACATTACGGACATAGAAACACCACAACAAACAAATTTACACAGTGAAACACGAAAAATATTGCATACCCCTAAATAATTTAATTATTTGAAATATTCATTTATTTTGTCAACTCGTCTAATTTATAAATTGAAATCTAATAAATACTCTAAATATTAAAATTATAAAATGTCAAGCTCAAAAAAAGATATTTTAAAATGGATTTATTTTCTTGCTTTCACGAACTTAAACTCTTTATATTTGGGAAATCTTGACTAGTTTCTTGCCTTTGAGATATAAATAATAAGTTGTTGATGTACCCTCCTGATAAATCATAATTTTATCAAAACCAGCTGCCATTTTATCTCTTGTTGGCATTCCCCAAACAATTCTAATTTCCTTTTCTGTCATTCCAACAACAACTTCACCCTTTAGAATATTTTTCTTAAATAGTGACTTGTTAATGAAATTATATAAAACAGCATCAACTAGCTCCAATTTATTAATATATTCAAATGTGAATTCTATTTTACCTTTAGGGTCTCCACCATTTTCTATGTAAAAATCATTAAATGGCATTGATATCTTAAAACTCTTATTATTACTTGAAAGTTTAAACCCAAGTCCCATTCCATATGTACTTAACTTAATTATTTCAACACTTTCAACAGTGAACATCTGTGTTTGGGCCACTTGAATCTCTTGATTATCCAATGACATAAAATTTAATGCAGACAAGGAATAATACTTCTTACCTATGTGCTTGCTTTTGAATTTTTCAAATCCCTCATTAATTATAATCGATTTAGCATCACTAAATGTTGGTTTGTACAAAATGGAATCCCTTAAACAACTTAAATAGAATTTGCCATCTATAACTTTCTCAATTTTGCAAAG
>CANFVI010000119.1 GCA_947450405.1 Flavobacteriales bacterium | reverse complement strand
TTGAGAAAAATCATCCTTGACGAAAATGAACGCAAACGTGCAGGTAGTAAAGCATTACTTGGATAAAAATAACTTATATTCGCAAAAACATAAATAACCATGAAATTTGATATAGCTGTCATCGGAAGTGGACCTGGTGGTTACGTAGCTGCCATCCGCGCTTCTCAGTTGGGCAAAAAAGTTGCCATCATCGAAAAAGCCGATTTAGGCGGAGTTTGTTTAAACTGGGGTTGTATTCCAACCAAAGCACTTTTAAAAAGTGCCCAAGTTTTTGATTACATTAACCACGCTGCTGATTATGGAATTACCGTAAGTGAATTCAAATCTGACTTCGATGGTATGGTAAAACGTAGCCGCGGAGTTGCCGATGGAATGAGCAAAGGTATTGCCTTCTTAATGAAGAAAAACAAAATTGAAGTGATCAAAGGAAGTGCAAAACTTGCCGGAAAAGGTAAAGTTTCTGTTACCGATGCTGATGGTAAATCTTCAATCGTTGAAGCTGACCACATCATTTTGGCTACTGGTGCCCGTGCGCGTGAACTTCCAACCGTGAAAATGGATGGAAAACACGTAATTGGATACCGTGAAGCAATGGTATTGCCTAAACAACCTAAAGAAATGGTGATCATTGGTTCAGGTGCAATTGGAATGGAGTTCGCATACTTCTACAATACCATTGGAACCAAAGTTACTATCGTTGAATTCATGAACCGCATTCTTCCTATTGAAGATGAAGACGTTTCTAAAGCAATGGCTACAACCTACAAGAAAAAAGGCGTTACAGTAATGACCGAAAGTAGCGTTGAAAAAGTTGACGTTGTTGGCGATCGTTGTGTTGTAACTGTGAAAACAAAAAATGGCGAAGAAAAACTTGAATGTGATATCGTTTTAAGTGCTGCTGGTATTCAAACAAATCTTGAAAACCTTGGACTTGAAGAAATGGGCATCAAAACCGACAAAGGAAAAGTAGTAGTTGATGATTTCTATCAAACTTCTGCTCCTGGCGTTTATGCCATTGGTGATATCGTTCCTGGTCCTGCGTTGGCTCACGTTGCAAGCGCTGAAGGCATTATTTGCGTTGAAGCAATTGCAGGTCATCACCCAGAACCATTAAACTATGGCAATATCCCAGGTTGTACTTATACCCATCCTGAAGTTGCAAGTGTTGGTTTAACTGAGGCTCAAGCAAAAGAAAAAGGAATTGAAATTCGTGTGGGTAAATTCCCATTCAGCGCAAGCGGAAAAGCTGCTGCAAGCGGTGCAAAAGACGGATTTGTAAAAGTAATTTTCGACAAAAAATACGGCGAATGGTTAGGCTGCCACATGGTAGGCGAAGGCGTTACCGATTTCATTATTGAAGCAGTTGTTGCCCGTAACCTTGAAACTACAGGTCACGAAATACTTAAATCTGTTCACCCTCACCCTACAATGAGTGAAGCAGTTATGGAAGCTGTTGCTCAAGCGTATGATGAGTGTATCCACTTATAATACAAACTATTTTTATAATCAAAAAAGGGCCGCGTTTGCGGCCTTTTTTGTTAACTTTGCTCCCCAATGAAAATTCATCGTTTTACCTTTAATCCTTTACAAGAAAATACCTATATCGCATGGTGTGAAGAAACATTGAACTGCGCCATCTTTGATGCAGGTAATTACGATTACTCAGAGCATGAACAAATTCGTGCATTTATTGATAAATTAAACCTCACCCCAACTCACTTGCTTGGAACTCATGCGCACATAGACCATATTTTTGGAAATTGGTGGATCAAACAAGTGTACAACATTCCCTATTACCTTCACAAAGATGATGTGGTCATGATCGACAGATCTGAAACCATGGCCTCTCTTTGGAATTTAAATTATACAACCTCTCCCCAACCCGACTTCTTTTTAGAAGGAGGGCAAACCATTCAAGTAGGAAATGGCGAATTGGAAGTGCGTTTTGTGCCAGGACATGCGCCTGGACATGTAATTTTTGTTTCTCACAAAGATGAATGGGCCGTTGTTGGTGATACCATTTTTGAGGGAAGTATTGGTAGAACTGACTTACCCGGTGGAAACCACGATTTACTCCTTCAAAAAATCAAAGAAGAAATTTTTACCCTTCCTGATAATTTCACACTATACCCAGGACACGGTATTGAAACTACCGTAGAAAATGAAAAACAAAATAATCCATTTTTCTAATTCATAAGATAAATAGTCAATGACAAGTTTGCGCAACAATCTCGATTTTATTGCTACCCTGTTTTTTGAAGCGGGAGTAACAAACTGGATTGTTAGCCCAGGCTCTAGAAATGCACCCATTGTTGCTGGATTGATTCGCCATGGCGGATTTACTATTCACAGTTTTCCTGATGAAAGAACTGCCGCCTTTGCCGCAATGGGTATGTCAATTGCCAATCAATATCCTTGTGGCGTAATTTGTACCAGTGGAACTGCCGCTGCAAATTTTTATCCTGCAGTTTGCGAAGCCTTTTACCAACGGGTGCCCATGGTGGTGGTTACCGCCGACAGACCCGATTATTTAATTGATCAGTGGGATGGTCAAACCATACACCAAACCAATATTTACGAACCTCATATTCGAAAATCATTGGCCATCAATGCCAATGATGATACGTTTTTAGAAATAGAAACCACCATTTATGAAGCGGTAAAATTGACCCAATTCCCTGTTACAGGACCCGTTCATATCAATATTGCCCTTGAAGATCCCATTTACAATGAAATGGATCAACCTTTCTATCAAACCCAACCTTCAAAACCATTTATTTACAAACATGCGGTTACCCCTCCGGTATCCCCTCAATTGATTCAGGAAATCCTTTCTGATAAGAATATCCCTACAAATCCAAAAATGTTAATCCTTGTAGGACAACATCACCCCTCTGAATCGCTTTCAAGCGCCCTTAGTTTGATTCAAAACAAATTTCCAACCCTGAGTGACATTTGTAGCCATCAAATTGAGTATGGTTTACAGCAGTGGGATTTGGCCTTGACTTCTGAGGGATTCAAAGAAGAATTACTTCCAGATATTCTTGTTACAGTGGGAATGGCAATGATAAGCAAACCGCTTAAGAAAGCATTAACCAATGCCAAACTAACTCACTTACATATTGCAGAATCTGGTGAAGTAGGTAACCCATTTAACACCATTCCAATGATTTTAAATCACCACGATGCCGATTTTTTAACTGCTTTGTATTTGCACACACATGAAAATGAATCGTATTTGAATTCTTGGAAAACCTTGTCAAGCAAAGCCAATACTGAGAAATTCAAAGAAAATTACCTTTCAGAATTCAATGCGGTGAAGCTTATCATGGAAAATTCTTCCGATTCAATGGCTTTACATTTTGGAAATTCAATGAGCATCAGATACGCTTCTTGGGTTGGAATTAGCAAAGCCAAAGTATTTGGAAACAGAGGAACAAGTGGTATCGATGGAAGTTTAAGCACTGCCGTTGGATACGCCATGGCAAACTCAGAACAAATGGTTGTTTGTGTACTTGGCGACATTTCTTTCATCTACGATGCCCATGGCATGTGGACCACACAATTTCCCTCGAATTTGAAAATAGTTGTATTGAACAACAAAGGGGGACAAATTTTCAATTGGATAGATGGACCAAACAAAGAACCCAAATTGATGCCTTTTATTCAAACTCCTCAGGATTATAACTTATCCAAATTGTGCTATTTCTATAAAGTTGAACATCAAAGTACTAAAAATTTAACAATCGATATTTACAATAATTTTATCACCAGCAATATTCAATGCCTTGAAATCATTACTAATTAATTCAACCATGCGTAAAATCATTTTCATCTACCTGTTCTCATTCATTACCATTCAAATAGGGTTTGCCCAAAATGTCAAAATTAAAAGTGTTTTATTTGTTGGCAATAGTTATACCGGGGTAAACGACTTACCCAATTGGGTACGTTTGGTTGGGGCAAGCCAAGGAGATACGTTTGACGTAACCAGTTTTGCGCCTGGTGGAAGAACTTTCCAAGGACATTCTCAAGATCCACAATTAATAATGCTCATTCAGCAAAGAAATTACGATGCTGTTATTTTACAGGAGCAAAGTCAACTCCCCTCATTTCCTACTGACCAAGTTGAAACCGATTGTTATCCTTTCGCCAAATCGCTTGTTGATAGTATTCGTGCCAATAACCCATTTGCCAAAATAGTGTTTTATATGACCTGGGGCAGAAAAGATGGAGATGCTCAAAATTGCCCAAATTGGCCTCCAGTTTGTACTTTTAAAGGAATGAATCAATTGCTGCATGACCGATACATACAAATGGCAAAAGACAATTACACTTGGGTTGCGCCAGTTGGAGCGGCTTGGAGGGACATTCGCGATACAACCAATATTAATCTTTACCAAACCGATGGAAGTCACCCATCTTTTGAGGGCACTCATTTGGCGGCACTTACCATTTATCAAACCCTGTTTCAAAAGAAAATCAATGACAATTGCTTTGTTGGTTCGCTCACTCAAACAAACCACAAACAAATTAAAAATACAACAACCTCAATTTTCAACGATAGCATTTCAAACTGGAATCACGATACCTGCAAAGTACCCATGCAATTCGAATACAACATGGTGAAAAACCTTAGCGGTGATAGTTGCTTTCTTACATTGAATGCAGTTCACAAAGACCCACGGGCAGACTACCATTGGTTTGTGAAAGGAGCAGGAAACAAATACAGTAAAATTGGCAGCGGCTTTTCAATAGATTCATTCAAAACCAGTAAGAATAGCCACTTTTATTTAAAAGTAAAAAATGCCTGCGGTACCGATTCAAGTATGCAGAAATTTGTATTTGTATCGGTTCAATCGATCAAAAACACAGTGAAATTGAAATGTATTGAAACCAATATTGGCAAAGAAATTTCAATCCCAAATAAGTCTAAAACTGGCTCAATAGAATTGATTGATTTGCAAGGCAGAATTGTGGATACAAAATCAAGTGGAAATACCAATTTATATACAATTCCAAAAGTAAAATCAGGGATGTATTATTTATTCTTGAACAATACTTTGGCATTCAAGTTACTAGTTGAATAATTATTTGTAGCGCTGAATATCGCGGGCAATGTCTTTCTCTTTCAAATCATCGCGTTTGTCGAAGGTTTTCTTACCTTGTCGCAACCCAATTTCCATTTTGAAAATGCCACGTTCATTTTCATACAAACGGATAGGAAAAACGGTATATCCTTTTGATTTGATTTTCATTTCAATTTTACGCAATTCTCTTTTATTCAATAAAAGTTTTCTATCGCGCATGGGTTCGTGGCTGTTATAACTTGCCAAGCTAAATTC
>CANFVI010000118.1 GCA_947450405.1 Flavobacteriales bacterium | reverse complement strand
TGCCGCACACAAAATCATGAGTAAAAAACTCGACACGAAAGTGTACTTTGCTCATCCTTACAGTGCTTTTGAAAGGGGGGCAAACGAAAATATTAACGGCTTAATTAGACAATATTTACCAAAGAAAACTGACTTCAACAACATTAATCAATATGAAATTAAGAAAATCGAAAATGAACTTAATAACCGACCCAGAAAAAAATTAAACTACAAAACCCCTAAAGAAGTATTTTTGTGTGAAACTTCAAATTAGAATTCAGCAATATAACAAACAGTAATTTAACTAATTCAAATGAAAAACATAATTAAATATTTTAATACCAAAATAGTACTGGTGTCATTTTGTGTGCTTTCAGCCTTGCAGTTTTCTTCTTGCACAAAAATCGATAAGATTAAAAATGATTTCACCATTGCAGAAAAAACAGATGTCAAGACCTATGAAATCATAAATCTCCTAAGCACAAAAACGCTAGCAGATAAATATTCAGCCAAATTTGGCACTATAGCCGTTGAACTTTTAAAGACCTCTGACAGCACACTTACTTTTTTTATTCCTAATACAAGTGACGGAAAATATACCCTCGATTTTGAACTTGCAAAGATTGATTTCACGGTGAGCCAATCGCAAAGTTTAAATCCTGAACAATTCTTATTGGATTATATTGAAATGTTCAATGCCAAAATTGATGAAATCAAACCTGTAGGCCCTGAAGAAATTGCTGAAATTGATAGCATAAAAGCATACAAAAACGAAGTAATCAACTTGTTTAATTCTCTTTCTGCTGAAGACAAGAAAATCACCACCATTTTCTATGAAGCGAACAAATCACTTTTTCAAAAATTCAGCAACAATGTTCCAACACGATTGAATGCTTCAACAACATTTCGCTCACAATCAGATTGCCCGAGAACTGATTTTAAAACTTTTTATGGATGTACCGCAGAAAATTTAGCGAACTCAACAGTTGAATTAAAAAACAGCAGCAAAAAATTTCTGGAGATGATGGGAATGGCTAGCTCTATGGCGTTAATTGCCAATAGCACCTCTGTTTTGGGACCATTTGCTTGGGGAATTACAGCAGTTGGAATTTCCTTGCCTTTGGGGGCAGCAGGGTATTTCTTATTTGCAGAAATTAGACCTGCCGTCTTTAAATTCAAAAAATCTTTATACCCTTTTCTATATGCCAATTGGGTGTTTTCTGAAGCACTTTTTGAGACCGTCACGGCCGACTATCTAACGGGTTTCAGTGTTGACATGAATTTCAATGCAAAGTTTAGGGCCGTTCTTGACTTTGATAGTAAAATCAATGCAGGTACAAAATATTTTATTCAATCATTTGATGCCTTAATCGTTTATTGGGACAAATTAAAAAGAGTATTGGGTGAAAGTCCTTTCTATAGAACCAATCAAGAGGATGTAACTCTTGCAACAAATGACTTTACCATTACTGAAATATCAAATCCAAATGTTACACTTGTAAGCAGACAAGGAGAAAAGGCAATGTTCAAATCCATTAACGGGGCTAACGAATCATTTACCTATAAAATTAAGGTAAAGAAAGAAGGATTTGAATTCGAAAAAACACTTTCAGCTAGGGTTTTGGGTGAAATGGCAGAGGTGCAGATTGGCCAGCAAATTTGGGCATTAATAAATCTAAATGTCAGTAAATACAGAAACGGTGATATCATCCCTGAAGTTAAAGATTCTGCAACTTGGGCCAATTTAACCACCGGTGCCTGGTGTTACCATTCAAACAGTTCTGCTAATGGCGCTGTTTATGGAAAACTATACAACTGGCATGCTGTTAATGACCCAAGAGGCCTGGCACCTGCAGGATGGCATATACCGAACATTACTGAATTCAACACATTAATTGGCTATTTAGGTGGAACTCTCGTCGCCTGTAACAAAATGAAAAGCACATCAGATTTGTATTGGGTACCACCCAATGATGCTAGCAACAGCAGCGGCTTTTCAGCTATGGGAGCAGGATATAGATCTGAAACATCCAATTTCAACACTTTGGGCTTTTTAACACATATTTGGTCTTCAGATGAAAGTCCAGACGGAGTATATGGAGAAGCTATTCTATTGAGAAATTACGAAGCCAAAATTTGGCATGCAGGCGGTGGTGGTGGTGGACTAAAAAACTGCGGATTTTCTGTGCGATGTGTGAAAGATTAGGACACTAAACTTAATTATTTATTCTGGCTTCGGTAATATTCCTTGATAGTTATTCACCGAAATCTCCTCGCAACTCCGAAAAAAACTAAACCCTATACGCTAACCCCTAGCCCCTATAATCTTCTCCATCTCCTTCCCCTTCGCTAATTCGTCAACCAACTTGTCTAAATACCTCACCTGTTGGGTTAATGGATTTTCGATTTCTTCAACTTTGTAACCACAAATACTGCCTTTGATGTTTTTGGAAGCAGGATTCAGATTCGCCTGAGCAAAGAAGGTGGCAAAATTGCTTTTGTTTTCTATATGGGCATGCACCGCTTGCTTGTCGTAGCCCGTTAGCCACTCGATGACTTCAAGCAATTCGGCTTCGTTGCGGCCTTTCTTTTCAATCTTAGCCAAATACAATGGATACACGGTGGCAAAACGCATATAGGCAATTCGCTGGTCGTGGTGGGCAGTGCTTTTCATGGGTGCATCGGTTAATGATGTAATATGCGAATTTACAAATTCATTTAAAATTTCCATCGATTCAGCTTTAAGCAATTTCGATTCAAAATTGAGTTGCTTAGCCAATTGTTTTCTTTGTTCAGTCGTTTCGCTCATAACTTATGAATTTTGGTTTAATCTAAAAAAAATATGCTTTGCCATTTGTGCAATTTCCAAGATTATTATTCAAATCACAAAAATAATATTGTTTTATTTTAAAACATAATTTTGTTTGATTAACAAACATTATGTATTTTCGTGGTGATATAAAGTTAATACAAATGGTAAAAGAAACCAAATTAACCAAGCTACAAATTGGACAAAGAATTTGTGCCATGCGCAAACAAAAAGGCTTGGCTCAAGAAGACCTTGCTTTGCTGGTTAAAATGTCTCGTCCTTCCTTGACACAGGTAGAATTGGGCAAGCGTGGATTAGACATTTTCGAACTACAACGCTTATCGATTGCATTGGAATTTTCATTGGATGAAATAATGTCCATGGAATTCACAAGCATGTCTGAATTAGAAAAAAAAGAAGCTAAACAGGTTACCCAAAAAAGCGAACGAAATTCAAAACCTAAATTACAAATCAACAAATTCAAAAATGTCTTGATTTATATTTTAGAACATTGCGCTGGGAAACCAAATGTTGGAGAAACCGTGTTAAACAAATTGATGTATTTTTCCGATTTCAACTATTATGAGATTTATGAAGAACATTTAACGGGTGCCGAATACCGCAAATTGCCTTATGGGCCAGTACCACAAAAACTTGAGACTATCATTCATCAAATGATTGAGGAGAATCAAATTCAAAGACTTAAAACCAATTACCATAATTTAGCTCAAAACCGTTTTATACCATTGGTAAAAGCCGATTTGAAGTCATTAAAAGCCAGTGAAAAAGAGGTCATCGATAAAGTAATAGCTCAAATGAGTGATTGGTCTGCCAACAGCATCAGCGCATACTCACACAATGACATGCCTTGGAAAGCATCCAAAGAAGGTGACAGCATTAACTATGAATTGGCTTTCTATCGAGAAGCGCCATATTCTGTTAGAAACTATGCAGAAGATACCGTTTATGAAGTTTGAGGAACTAAAAGAGTTTCACAAAGACCTTAAAGTAATTTTAAAAAATTACAGAACATTGAATGAAGACCTTTCAGTACTTAAATTGGTGCTAGAGAGCAATCCAAACGAACGGCCTCCATTCAGCTATCGCTTAGAAAATCTTGGAATACAATCTTGTATCATAAAAGTTAAAAAGATTGCATGTAAGGCCCTTAAAGGGCGAGGTGTTAATTCTGGCTTGCGCCTTGTCTATGCTCACTTTCCAAGTGAAAACAAAATTGTGTTTATTGAATTATACCATAAAAACGAGCAAGCACTTGAAAATAAAGACAGGATCTTAAAATACTTTAAGTAGAGTTCCTTTATAATCATTAATAACGGGGGTGAATTGTTATACCCTAAGAATCCCCGAATTTTCAATAATAAGACTGAGTTAAGTCGAAAATAATATAAACGAAATCTCCAAGATACTCCGATTTCCTTGCCATTACTAAAGCATCGCGGAATTCTCTGTAACTAGACCCTTGCCTATTTAATCATATGTCCACTCTGACAAAACCAACGTTTTAGAAACTAAGTCTACTGAAATTACAAGAAAATAATACGTGTAACACCACGCTTGTGGTTCAAATACTTTTGGGTCGCCGCTAGTAAACCAATCTTTGGAAATAATGTAAAACTCAGCATTGGAATTCTTATCATGTATTTCAAAATAGCTCTCTAACAGTTTTTCATATTGGTTAATATCACTACCCCAAAAACCTTCACCCTTAAAATCTATAAGAAATTTACAAGCGCCTGCATTGTCTGTTTTCTTAAAATCGATAAGACCAGCTACATCAAAATCAAATGCCCTTTCTAAATAACCCGAATTTGGCTTGGCCTTAATGCAATCGTACAAACTGTCATAACTATAAGCTGTAGAATGAAGAAAAGCCTCAACTATTTGATCCGTATTTTCTTGCCCATCCAGCTCTAGAGCAAATTCAGTCCATGCAAAGCCTTGGTAGTCTTGGGCGAATTCGCGGTGGGTGAAAAGGGTGAAATGGGGCATAGGGGGTTGGAAGCAAATTTAATATTTTACAACCAGAAAAAAGATCAAGTGGCATGGGCGGGGCATTTTTTCAAAGGTTATGATTCCATTTCGAATGGCAGTAAACGTGTGCTGCATCATCCCACTGACGGCGTTGGTGGCGAGGACGCCAACAACATGTTCTCACGAACTAAACGTAACGAAATGGAGTGTTCTCACGACCGAAGGGAGTAACTCGCGAGCAACCCAACAACATGTTTTTGTTTTTTCATTTGCGATTATCTCTAAATCACAAATCACTTTATTTTTCCAAATCTACCCGCATTTCCTACCGCCTACCTCAACCCTCTTGTTTCACCCCGTGGTGTGTTTTCTGCTTTGAGAAAACTCTACCATGGGGCTCTTGCTGGATGATAACAAAAAATTTAGCTATGCTAATTTTTTGTTATCATCCATTCTTGGCACATCTTGTGCAATAAATTTGAAAAACACATGTTATTTTAGCAGCCTTATGAAGAATCTCCTTACAAGTTTACTTTTTATACTCTCCTTTTCGCCTATCTACGCC
>CANFVI010000117.1 GCA_947450405.1 Flavobacteriales bacterium | reverse complement strand
TACCGTTCACTATAAGATTAAAGAAGGAAACAAAGAACGTATTCAGCAGTACCAAGGCGATGTTATTCAACGTCGTAATTCAGGTATTGACGAAACTTTCACTGTTCGTAAAATTTCTAATGGTGTAGGTGTAGAACGTATTTTCCCATTCAACAGCCCATTCATCGATAAAATCGATGTTAACCGTAGAGGTAAAGTACGTCGTGCACGTATATTCTATCTACGTGACCAAATTGGTAAAGCTGCCCGTATTAAAGAACTACGTCGTAGATAATATTTACGAAAATCATATTAAAAAAGACCTTCGAGAGAAGGTCTTTTTTTGTTTATAAAAGTTTATAAGGGTTTATGAAAGTTTAGTTTGGGCGAGTGCCGAAAACTAAACGCATGGCAATGCTTCTAAACATTAATCGAGCGCTAGCTCTTCTAAACCCCATTTGGATTAGAAGGGTTATCCCGAAAGCTTTCGGGAAGATTAGACGGTTTTTTTTAGTTGATTGCTAAAATTAAACAGGCGCAGCCGTAAACAGCGAAGCGTCAACAGGTGCAGCCTTGCTTCATGAAATGGCTATAAACACAAACAATAGCATAACAATAACTTAATATTTGCGAGTATACAAAAATGTACACTTTTTTTGCTATTCACATTCAATGTCTTAAACTTTCAATTGGCAAATGTTACATTTAAATGAAAATGCCTACATCTTCGCAGTATCAACCACACAATCATGAATCTTACCAAACTCAAAGTAAAAGAAGAAAAAATGCAGAAAGCTGAAGTTTCAATCAACTTCCAGCGACTTGACGATTTTCAACTTATAACATACTTCTCAAAAGCGGAGCACATTGAATCTGCATTCAGAGAGTTAATACGCCGATTCCAAATACCTTTGTATAACCATGTTCGTTCAATGGTAGTTTGTCATAACTCTGCTGACGAAATAATTCAAAATGTATTTGTGAAAATTTGGGAAGGATTAAATTCGTTTAGATCTGAGAATTTAAAGGCAGATCTTTATCGAATTTCTTCAAATGAAACAATTGGGTACCTAAGAAAAAAATTCCCTCAAATTGATTTTGATGAAGCGCAACCAGAATTTGCTGACTTTTTAAATATAGATGAATTTCTTTCGAACAGTTCTGACGAATTGAAATTTCAGAAAGCAATGTGCTATTTAACCTATAAACAAAAATTGGTTTTCACATTGAATTATTTCGATGGTTTATCATTTGATGAAATTGCTGAATTAACCCAAACTACAGAATCTAGTATTGTGGCAACTTATCAGCATGCGGTAAAAAAGTTGGAAATTTATATTAAAGTTTTAGGATAATAGAAGGTAATTATGGATTTTCAATCGAAAAAAATCAACCAACCATTCAATCCGAACTCAAATTATTTTCAAGGATTGTCGAACAACATTCAAAACCGTGTTGGAATTGAAGTGAAAAATGTTGTAGAAACAAAAATACCCCAAATTGAGTTTAATAAAAATCAGAAACCGATTCAGTTAACAGTTGAATTTGGTTTTCCTTTATCTGCGGAAAAGAATGTTGCAGTTGAATCAATTCAAAAACAGGATGAAGAAACAACTGCTGATGCCAATATTGTTACCAATCAAATCATCGATCCGTCAAATAACTTGGTAAAAGATGACGAGATTGGACAAATACATATTGAACCAATTCAATTGGCAGCAAATCCAAATCCTTATTGGCACAACTTTAATTCAGATGATGAATTAGAAGGCTTGGTTTTAGATTCTGAGGGACAAGAGATGTCTGACATCACCATAAATGGCGATTCGATGTTTGATATCGATCAACATTTTTTACAAAAAGATAAACCTGAAATTTCACCTGTAGTTAGTGAAATAGATTTCATTGCAAGTGAAGAATCTCCAATAGAAATTGATAATACATCGTTGGTTGTAATTAATAACGAATTATCAGAAAATGATATATTATCAGTTGTAAATGACGCTGATTTGATTGCTAATGATATATCTTCAGTGGTAGTTGTTGATGACAATCAAGCTGAAGAAGCAGTTTTTAGTTTTTCTTTTACTCCCGAAATTCCAGCAATAAATGAAGTTGAGCCAATAGTAAATGAAGTTGAATCAATCGAAGTTGCACCAATTGTAAGCGAAATTGAATCGATAGAAGTTGCATCAATATTAAATGAAGCTGAATCAATTGAAGTTGCACCAATAATAAGTGAAGTTATTTCTGAGGTATCAAATGACATTTCAGATTTGACAATTGAAATTCCTTCATTCTCAGAGAATAACCAGGCGATTGAATATTCATTTAGCGATGCTGAATTAGATAGTTTGCATGAGCAAATGTCGCAACAACTTGAAACAAATCAACCAGATCACAAGGTTGCAATAAATAATAAATCTGAAGCACCTGCAATTACATTTGTAGAATTTAGCACTAATGACATTGCAATTGATCCAGAGAGAGAATACACAGACGCAGAGCTTGATTTTTTGCATGATCAACTATCAAAAGAAATTGAGGGGTCTAAACCAAGAACTGCTGAGCCAGTTGTGAATGTCAAAAACGGTTCAGAGACTAAAGTGAATGAAGAACCTGTTGCATCAAATTATGAAACCGTAATTGAGGCTAAAATATCAATAATGGAAATGATACCGTGGTCAAGTGTATTTGGTATTGTTGCTTCTTTGATGGCTGTAGCTTCGGCTTGGTTTATATGGAACAGCATTCAAAAACCAATTGCAATTGATGAATTTATAGACAGCAAAATTGCCCCAATTGTAAGCCAAGTAAATTCGTCACTTCAGTCTAATCAAATAGATAAAACTTTATCGTTGGCGCCTGCAGATTTTATTGCAAATGAAATTTTAGAAGAAGTAGAAAATCCTTCTATCTCAGAAAATAATTTCAAGTTTGTAAATTTATCAGATCAGTCTAAAATAAGTGCGGTAGTTTTAGAAAGCAATGGACTTACAACATTGGAATTAGAAGATGGTTTTTTTGAAGATTTAGGAATATAAATATGAAAACAACATTAAAATTCTTCGTATACATTTTTGTTTTGTTTATACATTGTCATATCCAAGCTCAAACATTAGACTCAGCGAGAGAAGCTCAAATTGATGCTTTGAAAGAGTATAGAGAAGCTTTGTTTGTTGAAAAGTTAAAGCTTAGTTCTATTGAGTCAAAAGATTTTTTTCCAGTTTACGATTTGTATGTGAGTGAGTTGAAAAAGGCTAAGAAGGTTTTTAGAAACAAATGGAAAAAGACCACAGTTGAATCATTAACAGAAGCCGAAGCTCTGGAATATTATAATGACGCAATTGCACTTCAGCAGAAAGAAATTGACTTATTTAAAGAGACATGTGAAAAATTAAAGTTGGTGATACCAATGACAAAAATTGTTTTAATTTCAAAAGCGGAAAGAGAAATAAGATTGAAATTAATTGAAAAAGCCGACAAAATGAAGGTGAAGAGGGTGAAGCCTAAACCCAAAGTTGAAAGTGAACCGAATATTAAGTAATTGTTAAATTAATATCCAATCAAACATCGTTGTCTTTCAAAGCGAACGATCAATGACAAAAAAATGACGCTGTGGTTGGCGTCTTTTTTTGTTAAATAGCACATTGGTATTTAATTACTTATAAATTGTTAATATGTTTGTAATCGCTTTGATTTTAATAAAAATGGTTGATTTTCAAAGAATTTGCGACATAAACTTAGGGTTAATAGAATAAAGGTAGGTATTTTAAGTTTTATTTATTGAAGTTGAATTAATGCGGGCACTTGCAATTGATGGAATAGGGCCGTATTATTGCAATATTTTTTAGACATATTTATAAACAAAGAAACATTTTATTATGAGCAATAACACAAAACAATCAGGAAACAGCGTTTTCAAAGCTTATTTCGCTGGGGCAGCATTATTGTTTGCCTTACTTACAGGAGTATTAATTTACAATTTGGTTATGGGAGACCCTGCAAACTTTGAAGGTGCGGGATTAAAACCTGAGGAAATTGTTGAAAAAGGACATCCAAAGAATATTTTGGGTATTATTCACAAAGGAGGATTTATCGTTCCTTTGCTTATTGCGGTAAACATTACTGTAATTTTGGTTAGCTTGGAGCGTTTTATTACTTTGGCTGCTGCAAACGGTAAAGGCAATGCAGAAAAATTTGTGAGAAGTATGCAAGGAATGTTAACCAAAGGTGATTTCGACGGTGCTATCAAAGCGTGTGATGTTCAACAAGGTTCTTTGGCTAACGTTGTAAAAAGCGGATTAGTTCGTTACAAATCTGTTACAGGGAATGACAACTTGAGTCGTGATGAAAAGAAAGCAGCTATTGAAAAAGAATTAGAAGAAGCTACAGGATTAGAATTGCCTATGATGTCTAAAAACTTAGTTATTGTATCTACAATGGCTTCTATTGGTACATTGGTAGGTTTGATCGGAACAGTATTGGGTATGATCAAGGCGTTCGCGGCATTGGCAAACGCAGGTGCTCCTGATACAGCGGCTTTGGCAACAGGTATTTCTGAAGCCTTGGTAAACACTGCATTCGGTATCATTGGTTCTACTTTAGCAATTATCAGTTATAACTATTTCTCGAATAGAATTGATAGCATGACTCATGCAATGGATGAGGCTAGTTATTCAATTGTTTCAAATTTCCAATCAACCCACGCGTAATTCATTTACTTTTTAAATTGAATGCGTATTAAATATAACAAAACGTTATGCCAAAAGTAAAAATGCCTCGCTCAACGCCTGCATTGGATATGACTCCAATGGTGGATTTGGCGTTTCTATTGGTAACGTTTTTCATGTTAACCTCTAGTTTCAGGTCGCCAGAACCTGTTATTGTAGATCCACCATCTTCTACAACTGAAATTCAAATACCAAAGCAAACATTTTTGGTAAACATTGATTCAAGTGGAAGAACATTTATTGACATTACCAACAATGCTGTTAAAATTAAAGTATTGAAAAAAATGTTGAAAATATATAATGTTCCTATGTTGTCGGAAGAAGATTGCAAGAAGTTTGCAGGAATTGGTTCTTTTGGAATAAGCGTTAGAGAAATTCCACAATTTATGGAACTCGAATCTAACGAAAGAACTGCTTATTTGCAAAAAGGCATTCCAAAGGATTCTACAAAAGGAGGTTCCCCTAGTGAATTGTATAACTGGGCTTACAATACCCGTATTGAAGCGCACAACGATTACAAAGCACGTGAGGAAGAGGCTAAGATGAAAAACATGGAATTTGACAAAACCAATTATATTCAATTTGCAATTAAGGCCGAAGCCGGTGCAAAATATAACGTTGTTAAATCTGTTATCCAAGTCTTTAGAGATGCT
>CANFVI010000116.1 GCA_947450405.1 Flavobacteriales bacterium | reverse complement strand
TAATGCAATTCCTTTGGAAGTATATCAACGAATTGGTTGGTAAAGGTATTCCAGCAACGGTCATGTTGAAATTGATATTTTTATCATTGGCCGATTTGGTGCCAATGGCATTGCCTTTAACCATCATGGTTGCAGGACTCATGACATTTGGAAATCTATCTGAGAGTTTTGAACTGGTTGCAATGAAAGGAAATGGAATTTCCTTAATGCGAATTTTACGACCCACTTTCGTGTTTATGGCGGTTTTAATGTTTCTTAACTTTTTGTTTTTAAACTATGTAATACCAAAAGCAAACCTTGAATTTAAGGCAATGCTCATGGATATGCGATCAAAAAAACCCGCTTTCAATATTGATCCTGGACAATTTTATCAGCAAATTGATGGCGTAGCCATTCGCATTGGAGAAAAAGACAAAAACAACGAAGATGTAAAAGATGTACTTATTTACGAATGTAAAAAAGACGATAGCAAGCAATTGAACGTGATTCGCGCTGAAAGAGGCAAAATGCTGATGTCTGACGATAAGCGCAGCCTCAGTTTTACTTTATACAATGGAACGCGTTGGGAAGAAATGACAAGCAATCCAACTTATAACAAAACAATGCCGTTCAATCAAATGCATTTTGATAAACAGCAGATGGTTATTGATTTGTCTAGTTTGGATTTTAACTTTACCGACAGAGAGGCTATGTCGCATGATTTCAAGTTGTTGAATATTAAACAACTGCAGTTGGAAATAGATACTTTTCATATGAAAATGAAAAACTTATCGGTAGAGAATTCTCGTTACTGCAGTCGATATATACATTATCCGAAGTTGTTTTCTCAAATGGAAAGACCAAGATTGGTTGATAAAAAAACAAAGTTTTTAAGTTTGAAAGATACCAATATCATTGATCATTTTGATAAAACAAGCCAGTCTGTAATACGGGCTCTGGCAATTACCCAAGCCCGAGGTTTGAAAGGCACATTAGATGGATACAGTTCGAATCAAATATTTCTAACGCAAGACATTGCTTTGTATAGAACAGAATATCACAGAAAATTCTCTTATTCGTTTTTGATTTTTATGTTGTTTCTTATTTCTGCTCCTTTGGGTGCAATTATTAAGAAAGGTGGAATTGGACTTCCATTGGTAATCAGTGTAATCTTATTTGTTTTGTTTTATGCCGTAAATTTAACTGGCGAAAAAATGGGCAAAGAGTTGGTGCTGCCAGTTTGGGCGGGTATGTGGATGAGTTCATTGTTCTTGTTTCCAATTGGTGTTTTAATTACTTACAAGGCAATTCGCGACAGGGCAGTTTTTGATTTTACCAAAATTAAAATGTTTTTTAAATATATTTTTCAATTCGCGGCTTCAAAGTTGAAGCGTAAAAATGCGGAAGTATGAAAATTCTTGTAATAGGTAATCGATTTCCTTGGCCACTGCACGATGGTGGAGCCTTGGCCACTTTTCAAATGTTAAAGGCAATGGCTTTTGAGGGACATGAGGTTAGCTATTTCTCTTTGAATACCCAAAAGCATTTTGTAGACGATAAAACATTGTTGGATCGGTTTTCGTTTTGTAAATATTATTCGTTTCAAATTAATACCAGTATTACTCCTTGGAAGGCATTTTTGAACTTGCTTTCAAATAGGAGTTTTCATTTGCAGCGTTTTGAAAGTGAATTGGCCAATGAACAATTAGGCAAATTGTTGCAATCTGATCAATTTGATTTGGTTCAAATTGAGGGACTTTATTCGGCTGGATTTTTAAGTACGCTGAGGAAATATTTTACAGGTCATATATCTTACCGAGCGCACAATCTTGAAAATCAAATTTGGTATAGATTGGCTAAAGAAACTTCAAATGTAATAAAAAGAGTTTATTTGGAAATACAAGCCAAACGACTTGAACGCGAGGAAGTGGCCTTCTTGAAAAATGTAGATTCCATTGTGGCAATTGCACCAAGTGATTTAGAAAAATTTAATGATCTTACAATTATACCAACGCATTTATATCTGCCAGGTTTAAATTTAGGGCTAGAGGTTGATTTGGAATTGCAACCATTCAAATTGTTTCATATTGGCAGCATGGAATGGATGGCCAACGTGCAAGGTGTTGAATGGTTTTTACAAAGGGTTTGGCCAATTGTTAAATCTGCATATCCGCAATTAGAATTTCATTTGGCAGGCAAAGGATTAAATGCCAATGATTCAAGATTTTTTCAAAGTGGTGTTTTTAATCATGGTGAAGTGGAAAATGCGCAATCATTCATGGTAACGCATGGCATTTGCATTGTTCCAGTTGTTGCGGGGAGTGGAATTAGAATGAAATTGATAGAGGCAATGAGTTTGGGGATTCCCTGTGTAACTACAAAAATAGGTGTCCAAGGCATTGATATTGAAAATCATGTACATGTTGAAATTGTAGATTCCCATCAAGAATTTGCCTATTCAATTATTACCATGATTCAACAATGGCATGAAACCATAAAAATGGGTGCTCGTGGTAAAAAGTATATGATTGAACATCATAATTTGCAAAAAAACACCCGCGAGTTATTATCGTTTTATTCACAAATGATAGAAAAAGAGATTAGATGAAAAGGTTATGGTTATATCTGAAACCCCAAGGTAAATTGGTGTTTTGGGCTTTGTTTTTGGCTACGATGAGCCAAGTTTTTAGTTTGTTAGATCCGTGGGTGGGTAGGAATTTGTTTGACCGATATTTAACCAAATTTCATTTATATAATGAGCATGATTACATAAGGGGTGTAATGACTTGGTTGTCAATTGGTATTGGCGTGGCAATGGTGAGTCGTATTTCGAAAAATTTACAAGATTATTTTGTAAATGTAGCCATTCAAAAAGCTGGTGCAAAAATATTTACAGATGGAATCAAACATACCCTTGACTTGCCATTTGCAACTTTTGAAGATCACAGAAGTGGCGAAACATTAAATATTTTACAAAAGGTTAGAACAGATTCGGAGAGGGTTATTACACTTACAGTGAATTTGTTATTTACTTCAATTGTGGGCGTTATTTTCGTTTTTATTGCATCTTTTTCGGTGCATTGGTTAATTGCGCCTGTGTTTTTAGCGGCAATGGCTATTGTGGGTATTAGCAGTTCTATGTTAAGCAAGCAGATTAAAATTATTCAAAAAGATATCATGCAAGAAACTTCTGTTTTGGCCGGAACAACAACTGAAAGTTTGCGCAATATTGAATTGGTGAAGAGTTTGGGTTTGGTAGTGCAAGAAATGCATCGTATCAGTTCAAATACGTTAAAAATTTTAGGACTGGAATTAAAAAAGGTTAAAAAGGTAAGAACTTTAGGATTTGTTCAAGGTACAACGGTGAATCTAATGAGAAACCTATTGCTATTGTTCTTGTCGTGGATGGTTTTTACCCATAGAATTACACCGGGTATGTATATTCAGTTTTTGTTTTACACCTTTTTTATATTTAATCCTTTGCAAGAATTAGGAACGTTTATACAGGCATGGCGGGAAGCTGAAGTGTCCCTCAATAAATTTGATCAATTGTTAAAGACGCCAAGTGAAATTATCCCTGAAAACGCTAAGCATATTGGAAATATTGAAAAAATCTCTTTCAATCATGTTTCATTTAGACATCAAACGGCAAACAGAAATGCGTTAACTGATGTAAGTTTTGAGTTAAATAAAGGTCAAACAATTGCTTTTGTTGGTCCTTCTGGAAGCGGGAAAAGCACATTGGTTAAGATGTTGGTAGGCTTGTATTTGCCAATTGAAGGTGAGGTTAAATTCAATGATTTTGGAGTTGAAGAAATAAACAGAAATGAAATTCGCACCCAATTGGGATTGGTTTCTCAAGAATCGCAATTGTTTAGTGGTAGTATAAAAGAAAATTTAACATTTGTTTGTCCCTCAGCAACGGAAGGGGAGATGTTAGAAGCATTGTCTAAGGCAGCAACTAGTTCATTGATGAATAGGGCTGAAAAAGGTTTGGATACACAAATAGGCGAGGGTGGTATCAAGGTTTCTGGCGGAGAAAAACAGCGTTTATCAATCGCCAGGGCTTTGTTGCGCAAACCTAATTTGTTAATCTTTGATGAAGCTACTTCTGCTTTGGATTCAATCACAGAGCAAGAAATTACAAAAACGTTAAAAGATATTTCGGGTCAAAAAAATAGAATTAACGTAATGATAGCGCACCGATTGAGTACAATTATGCATGCAGATTGTATATTTGTTTTAGAGAAAGGGAAAATTATTGAAAATGGCACGCATGAAGAATTAATTGAATTCAAAGGTTTGTATAATGCAATGTGGCGTCAGCAGATAGGAGAAAATATTAATAATTAAATTTGGCATACAATTTGATTACTTAAAATAAATTAAATAGTTAGTTATGAAAAAAAATATATTTTTAGTTGCAATTATGGCTATCGTTGGAATGGCCAATGCACAAATGGTAAAACCAACTGAGTTGGTGGCGAATTATTCAAGTTTTAATGGCAAAACCATTTCAGTTTCTGATTTCACAGGTTCAATTAGGGGTGTAGGCGCTGTTTCAGTAAATTCAGTACCGGTAAATCCAGGAAAAACAACTGCGTTAACAGTTCCTTTGAGTACTGCTCCAGTTGCGTCTGGTGGAAATTCTTCATCTACGGCGCCAAAGGTGCAATTTTGTAAAATTATAAAAGGATTTAAAATTGTAGATTTTGCAGCATCAGGTTCAGAAAATTGTGGCTGTTTTTACATCCCAACGAACATGGTAACTAAATTTCAAGATGTCCAAAAATTAGGAGCTAAAATGATGGTTCGCGTTTTGGTTGATTCAAAATCAAAAGTGAATACAATTACTGGAGTAGATACTCTTTAAATTGAAGTAATATTTTATTATGTATAGTTACAAATAATGCGGCTTTGGCCGCATTATTTGTTTAATATCATTTTGAAATGAGGAATATTGGCTTCAAAAAATCTTTCGCCAACTTGCTCAAAACCTAGCTTTTTGTAAAAGTCTAGCGCATGTTCTTGGGCATGTAAGTAAATAACTTTGTGAGTGGGCATTATTTTTTCTAAACAATTTTCAACCAATGCTGCCCCAATTTTTTTACCCCTGTAACTTTCCAAAACAGCAAAACGTTCAAGCTTTATTCCATTTTCGGTTTGTCGAATTCTGCACGTTCCTGCCTTTATTCCTTGGTATTGCGCTAGAAAATGTCTGCAGTTTTTTTCGTGTTCGTCGTATTCCTCATCGGGTGCGCAACTTTGACCAATTACAAAAACGATGCGCCGAATTTCAAATGCGGCAGCCATTTCTTCGGGAGTTTGTATTTCAAATATCTGAATCATCAATAAAAATGGTTATTTTTGCTTCAAATTAACAACAAAATATTATAAAATGGCTCAATCTAATGTTCAATCTTTATTAGGAGATC
>CANFVI010000115.1 GCA_947450405.1 Flavobacteriales bacterium | reverse complement strand
AATTTGAGTATCACACAGTTTTACAGGGTTTCAGTAGATTATGCAACTCCTTTTTATAATATTTACGGTGGAACCCAAGATAATAACTCTCTAGGTGGTCCAAGTAGAACAAATTCAGCAAATGGCATAGGAAACCCAGAATGGTTTGTTACTGTGGGTGGTGATGGCTTTAAATCGCAAATTGACCCTACCAATCCGAATATTGTGTATAGCCAATGGCAATACGGTGGACTTATTCGATTCGATAAAAAAACGGGAGAGTCTATGGATATTAAACCTACAAGTCCAATAGGAAGTGGTGCCTTGAAATGGAACTGGGATGCGCCTTTGCTAATCAGTAGATACAATCATAACAAACTTTATTTTGCGGCAAACAAAGTATTTACATCTGAAAATATGGGAAGTTCTTGGAAACTGATTTCTGGAGATTTATCTCGTGGAATTGATAGAAATACCTTGCCAGTTATGGGAAAAGTTTGGGGATTAGATGCGGTAGTTAAAAATCAAAGTACCAGTATATATGGAAATATCACCGGTTTGTCTGAGGGACAAAAGGGACAACTTTTTGCTTGTACCGATGATGGATTGACCTATGTAACAATGAATGATGGGGAAACCTGGACCAAAATGAGTGAAGTATTTCCAAATGGTCCTGTTGCTGCAAAAAACGGCGCAGGTTATCCTTTTGTAAGTATGATTCAAGCGGGTAAAAACACAAATACCGTTTATGCTGTATTGGATCATCACCGTTTTGGTGATTTCCAACCGTATGTTTACAAATCAACCGACAATGGAAAAAGCTGGGAGAAAATCACTTCTGGTTTGCCAGAAAACGGACCTGTGAAATGTGTAATGGAAGATGAGCTTGATTCTGATATTGTATTGGTTGGTACAGAATTCGGATTGTTTATTTCAATTAATGGTGGAAGTACTTTTATTCAATGGACAGGAGGTTTGCCACCAACCCCAATTAAAGATATGGTGCACCAAAGAACTGCAAATGATTTGGTAGTAGCCACGTTCGGAAGAGGATTCGCAGTTTGTGACGACTACGACAGAATTCACCAATTCAAAAACAATTTTGAAGTCAATAATCAAACAAAAATATTGTTACCAACTACAGCTAAGTTGTTTATTCCTTCTTCTCCTTTGGGTGGATCGGGAAATGGCTATAAAGGTGCCTCTCGATTCATGGCGCCAAATCCAACCGAAAAAGCTGTTTTGTATTATTACATAAACAAAGAATATCCTTCAATAAAATCAAGACGTGAAAAGAAAGAGTCTGAGAATTCAAAAAATACAAACGCATTGATCTATCCTTCAAAAGATTCAATTCTCGCGGAAGCACAAGAAGTAATGCCCAAATTGTTTGTTTCGGTTTATAACAACGGCAATGACAAATCACAAGTAAAGAATTTACAAAACACTTTGGTTGCCCGTTGGTCAATTCCAGCTTCAAAAGGTTGGAGTAAAACAGAATGGAATATGAAATATTCAATTCAGCCGGTAATTTTAAAAACTGACGATAAAATTGAAACTTCATGGGGTCCATATGTTACACCAGGAACTTATACTTTGGTGATTGAAGAATTTAACAATGGGAAGTACAGCGCTATTAGCACGCCAGTAGGACAAGTGGTTGAATATTTGTATGAACCAACCATTCCTTTTGATCAGAATAGAAATGAAAAAATTGCAAAAATGGGTCATGTAAGAACCATGTTAGAAAAGTCAGAAAACAAATTGGCTTTGCTAAAAAGTGGCTTCAACGCCATTCAACAAAATATTGTGCATTATAGTAATTCAGGTGGTCAATATGAATTTTATGAAACATTTCAGAAAGAATTGAATACATTGAACTTAGATTATAATGGAAATTCAGTGTTAGCAGCAAAAGAATTCGAAACTGAAGAAGGAATTGCGTCTAAATTCTGGAATGCCTATTTTTCAAGCATGGATGCGTTGAATGCTCCAACTGAAACACATTCTCAAGTATTTGCAGATGTAGAAAAGCATATTATTCGCAACAATGAAAAAATGGAATTACTAAAAAACAAATACTTAGAATTCAAAAACGCACAAACTAATGGTAGTGAAATGCCGTTAATGTGGTAATTCAATAATATTACGTTCTCAAAAAACGAAAAAGGCTCTAGAAATAGAGCCTTTTTTTAGTTCAATTGAATTTGAGGGATATTGATTCCCAATTGCTTAAGTCGTTCTTTATCATGCTCAAGGGTTGTTTTTATTTGAAACAACTTTTCTTTAATTTTCTTTTTGAAATTCTGCTTGGTATATCTGATATGAAGAACATTTGGTGTAAATCCGGGTATTTTGCTTGTCATTATATTATAACCGTAATTCACAGTGAGTGATCCAAAAAATGTAATTCCAAATTCGGGTCGTAAAATCAAACTTCGTTGATTACTGAAATTGGTAACATATTGAAATTCTATTGCTTTATTGAAAAGCGCGGCTGATTTTGATATTCCAACTGATATGCCATTCAGTTTTTCATATCCATTTCTTAAAAACAAAGCATTTACATGAATCTCCTGAAATCTAGTGATTGAAAACAAATCTCTTTTACCTTTAGAAATACCAATTTCAAATGAATTAAATCCTTGTTTGGTATAACCCATATTGAAGTAGTTTCCTTTTATTTCAAATAAGGATTGATGGTCAATTTTAATTGCTTCGCACAAACCTTTTATTTGTTTTATTTTATAAGCAATTTCTATGGTTGTTTTGATGACATTTTCAGTATTGAATTTAAGCGTATCTCTTTGTTTATAAAGCGTATCATTTTGAGCTTTCAGATTTACACTTGCACAAGTCATTAAAATAAATAGGAGCGTAGCAAGGTTAATAATTTTCATAAAACAAAGATAAGATGGTTAAGGTATCAAAAAAAAGAGGCTGCAAATTGCAGCCTCTTTAAATATGGAAATTTATTCAATTATTTCTTTTTGTTTTTGCAACAAGCATCACCTTTTGAACAAGGTTTGTCGTTGTCTTCTTCACAAGCTGGTTCACCTGAACAACCTTCATGTTTTTTAGCTTTACCTTGGCAACAGTCTTTCTCATCTCTAGTGCAAGCACCAGTCATGAATTTACCATCAGCACCATAGTGAGCCATGCAAATTGCTTTTTCAGTTGAATCACAACCCATACTATCGCACATTTCAGCACATTGGTCTTTTGTCATAGTTGCACATTTGCTCATATCACATTTGCCCATTTCTTTGCAATGATCAGCAGACATTTCAGTACATTGACCTTGTTTCGCAGTTGGTTCACCAAAAGTTTTACCTGCAATAAAAGGAGCAATAACCAAAGAAACGATAGACATTAATTTGATTAAGATATTCATTGAAGGACCAGAAGTATCTTTAAATGGATCACCAACAGTATCACCAGTTACAGAAGCTTTATGTGGTTCAGATTTTTTATAGAAAGTTTCACCGTTAATGTCAACACCTTTTTCAAATGATTTTTTAGCATTGTCCCATGCTCCACCTGCATTTGATTGGAAAATCCCCATCAATACACCTGAAACAGTTACACCTGCCAATACACCACCCAATACTTCAGGGCCGAAAATGAAACCAACAATTACAGGAGTAATTAAAGCAATTGCACCTGGCAACATCATTTCACGGATAGAAGCTTTGGTAGAAATAGCTACACACTTTTCATATTCTGGTTGAGCTGTGTATTCCATGATTCCTGGAATTTCACGGAATTGGCGACGAACTTCGTTCACCATATCCATTGCCGCTTTACCAACTGCTTGGATACACAACGCAGAGAAAATAAATGGAATCATTCCACCTACAAATAATCCAGCCAAAACTGGAGCTTTGTAAATATCAATTTGATCAATACCTGCAATTCCAACGAATGCAGCAAATAATGCCAAAGAAGTTAATGCAGCAGAAGCAATAGCAAATCCTTTACCAGTTGCAGCAGTTGTATTTCCAACAGCATCTAAATTATCAGTACGTTCACGAACTTCAGGAGGTAATTGACTCATTTCAGCAATACCACCAGCATTATCTGCAATAGGACCAAAAGCGTCAATTGCCAACTGCATTGCAGTTGTAGCCATCATACCTGCTGCTGCAATTGCAACACCATATAAACCTGCGAAATAATAAGAAGCCATGATACCACCAGCCAATGTCAAAATTGGAATTACTGTAGATTTCATACCAACTGATAAACCTGCAATAATGTTTGTAGCGTGACCAGTAGATGATTGTTGAATGATTGAATTTACAGGAGCTTTACCCATTGCAGTATAATACTCAGTTACAATACTCATGATTGCACCAACTACTGTTCCTACTGCAATTGCAAAAAATACATTTAATTTAGAGAATTCATATCCACGAATAGATAAGGTTTCAGGCAACATCCAATTTACAATAAAATAAGAAGCAATCACTGTCAAAATATGGATGACCAGTTACCTAAATTTAATGCATTTTGAACATTTGATTTATCATCTTTAATTGTAACAAACCAAGTTCCTACAATAGAAAATAGGATACCCAAACCACAAATTACCATTGGCAATAGGATAGGAGACATTCCACCAAAATTATCTACTGAAACAATTTCTTGTCCCAATACCATTGTTGCCAAAATTGTAGCAACATAAGATCCGAATAAATCGGCACCCATACCAGCTACATCACCTACGTTGTCACCAACGTTATCGGCAATCGTTGCAGGGTTACGAACATCATCTTCAGGGATACCAGCTTCAACCTTACCTACTAAGTCAGCTCCAACGTCAGCAGCTTTGGTATAGATACCTCCACCAACACGGGCAAACAAAGCGATTGATTCTGCACCTAAAGAAAATCCTGTTAAAACTTCAATTGATGTTTTAACGGTATCTTCACCTAAGTTACCGAATATTGATAAGAATGCTATAAACAAACCGCCAAGACCTAAAACAGCCAAACCAGCAACACCCAATCCCATTACAGTACCACCTGTAAAAGAAACTTTTAATGCTTGTTTTAAACTTGTTCTAGCCGCTTGTGTAGTTCTTACATTTGCTTTGGTTGCAACTCTCATACCAATGTAACCTGCGGTTGCTGAGAATACAGCACCAATTACAAAGGCAATTGCAATAATCCAACTTGAATGAATCGCTTTACCGTTTACTTCATGGATTGTTCCAGAATAAGCCAATAAAACCGATGCGAAAAGAACAAATACACTAAGTACTTTCCATTCTGCTTTTAAGAACGCCATTGCACCTTTGGCAATGTAGTCAGCTAAGCGTTGCATGTTTTCATCGCCAGCGTCTTGTTTGCTAACCCATGCACTTTTAATTGCCATAACTATCAAGCTGACAACTCCAAGAGCGGGAATAAGATAAAGAATTATGTCTTTCATATGTTT
>CANFVI010000114.1 GCA_947450405.1 Flavobacteriales bacterium | reverse complement strand
AGATAGTTTTGTAGGTTGGTTTAAATATGCACCGAAAGGACAAGATGCTTTTAAAGTAGATGTTTTATTTACCAAATGGAATACCACATGGAACAAACAAGATACCATTGGAACAGCGGTTTTCATGGGTGAGGCAGCAAATAATTATACCCGATTCTCTTTCCCTATTGAATATAGCAGTTGGGCAACTCCAGATTCAGTCCAAATTAGTTTTGGCAGCGGAAACCCTCAAAACCCTGAACTTGGTTCCACACTCATTATCGATGATATTTCATTTGTTACCAAACCGAATGCTTCAGTGAAAGAACAAAATATTCAGTTCAATGTGTTCCCTAATCCTACAAATGGAATCATTACCATCAACCATAATATAGCAAAAACGCTTGATATTTACAAATTAGATGGCTCGCACATTAAATCTTATCAAATTGAAGGACAAGAAAACGTGCAAATTGACCTCTCATATTTAGCAAATGGAATGTATCTAATATCAAACAACAAAAACCAACATACAACCCTTATAAAACAATAACCATGAATAAACTTCAAACCTTAATTTTGGTGGGCTTGTCTTTAACAGCAACCAATAGCCAAGCTCAGTATAACAAACTGCGTATTCCCGATACAATGTCTGGCAAAACGTTCAACTTGGTATTAAAAGATACCTTTACCCAATTTAAAACAGGGCAAACAACCATTACAGCGGGTGTCAATTCAAATTTCTGGGGACCTACCCTAATCTTTAATCAAGGAGATACTGTGCATATGAACATTTTGAACAAATTAAATGATTCAACCACAGTACATTGGCATGGATTTCATTTACCTGCAGTAATGGATGGTGGACCACATCAAGTGATCCCTCCTAATACCGTTTGGCGTCCTTATTGGAAAGTGAAAAACGATGCTGCTACTTATTGGTATCATCCACATTTGCATGAAATGACACAAGAACAAATGACCAAAGGATTGGGTGGATTGATCATTGTGCGCGATGCCGTGGAAGGTGCTTTGGCATTGCCGAGAACTTACGGAGTTGATGATATTCCAGTAGTTTTAACAAGCAGAAGATATTCAACTAGCAATCAGTTTGTAGTAAAAAACACCGCTTATGGCGATTATATGTTTACCAATGGAACAACCAATGCAGAATTCACCATTCCAAAACAAGTGGTACGCATGCGTGTACTCAATGCCGAAATGGAGAGAGGTTACAATTTGGGCTTCAGCGACAACAGAACATTTTATGTAATTAGTAGCGGTGGTGGTTTATTTGATAAACCAATTGCCGTTACCCGTTTGCCAATTCATGTTGGTGAACGTTACGAAATCCTAGTTGATTGCAGCAATGATGCGGTTGGTGCTACCATTGATTTGAACGCTTTCAATTCGGGGCAATCACAGAGCTTTCCTGGCGGAGAGCCTGCAACAGGAGGTGAATTTGGCAGTTTGTTAAACAATAAAACTTTTACAGTGCTGCATTTAACAGTTGGCAATACAACAGCAAAACCAATCACAAGCATTCCAACTGCACTGAGAACAAATACTTATTTAACCGCTGCAGATGCAACTGTTTCTAGAACGGTTAACATTACAAATGGTATTCCTGGCTCAGGTATTCCTTTTGATTTAGACAGCAAACCGTTCAGTTTAACAACAATCAACCATATTGTTACAACTGGCACAACTGAAAAATGGACAGTAAAAAACAACAATGTTTTTGGTCACTGTTTTCATATTCACGATGTTCAATTCAAGTTGGTATCGAGAAGCTCAGGAGCAATTGGTGCATACGAAGCAGGTTGGAAAGACAATTTCTTTATTTCAAAAAACGAATCTGTGAGCTTTGTAGCGCGCTTTGTTGATTATGCCGACGAAACCCACCCTTTCATGTATCACTGCCATTTTGCAAACCACGAAGACGGTGGAATGATGGGTCAATTTGTAGTAACCAGCACCAATGGACTTAACAAGGCCATGAATGAACCATTCTTGTTTTCGGTTTACCCAAATCCTGCAAACCACAATATCCGCTTGAAATTAGGTCAAAATATCGAAGCCTATTATGTTACCATCAATAATGTTGTTGGAAAAACCGTAATGATGTTGCCTCAACCTGAAATAGATCAACCAATTGACATTTCAAATTTGGCGAGTGGCACCTATTTCATTCAGGTAATGGATAAAAATACCAAATCTGTTTCAACGCAGAAATTCATCAAAGAATAAATGTACAAAAAGAGTTTCATTATGTGCCTGGGATTCATTTCCTGGGCACTTTTTACAAGCTTTGATATTGGAATAAAAACCATCAATGACTTTTCATTGAGAAATGTGGATGGCAAATTTATTTCTTTGAAAGACAATGAACAGGCAAAGGGTTACATCGTAATTTTCACCTGCAACCACTGTCCTTTTGCGAAATTATATCCCTCAAGAATAAACAAACTCCAAGAAACATTTGCACCGTTAGGCGTTCCGGTTCTGGCCATTAACCCAATGGATTCGGTTTTGTATGAAGAAGAAAGTTTCAAGTTCATGCAATTAAAATCGAGCGAAAACAAATTCACATTCCCTTATTTACAAGATGCGAGCCAAGAGGTTGCAAAGAATTTTGGAGCAGTAAACACACCGCAAGCTTTTGTGATTTGGAGGGACGGAAACCGCTGGGTAATCAAATACAAAGGCGCAATTGACAACAATGGCGAAAGCCCTGAATTGGCAACAAACTACATTGCAATAGCAGTAAACGAATTGCTTTCAAACAAAACCTTAAGCAACCCAACAACAGAATCGTTTGGCTGTAAAATATTTTATAGAAAATAGATTACAAAGAGTCTAAGTAACCTAAGCTTCCGCCTTCTAACCATTTGGCATTGTAACCTTGTGATAATATAATTTCTAGAGCCTTTCTAGATCTTCCTCCACCCCTGCCGCAAGCAGTTACAATAAGCGTTGTATCAGAAATTTCTTCAAGTGCTTTTGGAAGTGATTCTAAAGGAATATTAACGGCCAATGGAATATGGCCCGCTTCATACTCATCGGCACTTCTTACATCAATAATCAATACATTAGATTGATTTTCAATTTCTTTCAAAGAGACTATGTCTATACTGGGTAAAGTTATCATTTGGATTTTAGTTTAAAGATAATTATAAATGCGGAAAACAAAGTTAATGCCGCAATGGTAAAAATTACTGCATTAAATCCTAAAAACTCGGCAATAATTCCAGATAAAATTGCGCCTATAGCATAACCACTGTCGCGCCAAAACCGAAATACACCGAGTGCCTCTGCCCGATCAGCCGGATGGGTATTTTCGGCAATGTTTGCCAAAAACGTAGGATAAACCAATGCAGTTCCAATTCCCAACAAAGCACTTCCAACAATCCATTCTGTGTAGGTTGTAAATCCTACCATACAAAAAAGCACAATGGCTTGAATGAGCATACCATAAAACATGAGCAATTTCTTGGAATACAAATCGGCCATTTTGCCTGTAATGAGTTGGGCAAATCCCCAAACCGCAGGATAAACACCCACAATTATTCCAATGTCCGTCAATTGGAAATGCTGTTGCGACAGCATAATTGGGATAATCCCCCAAAACATGCCATCGTTCAAATTATTAACCAACCCGGCTTGAGTTGTAGCACCCAAAGAATCATTTGTCCATGTAGTTTCTAAAAAGACGTTTCCAAGCCTCGTTATCGCGCTACCCTGACATTCTTTGTTTACAAACCTTTGAGTATCCTTAATCAAAAATATTGACACCAAAAGTCCTGCAATTGAAAGTACAATTCCAATATAAAATGGATAAGGGCGAATACCGTATTTATTGGCAACATATCCTGTTATCACGGCCACCAACGCCACTGAAATATAGCCAGCAAACTCATTCAATCCCATGGCAAAACCCCGTTGCTTTTCACCTACAAGGTCAATTTTCATGGTAACTGTGCTCGACCAGGCCAAACCTTGATTGATTCCCAACAAGAAATTAGCAAAAATTACCCAACCAAAAGTTGGGGCGTAGATAATTAAAAACGGAATGGGAATGGCAAATATCCAACCCAAAATAAGCACTTTTTTCCGACCAATTTTTGCAGATAATTTCCCCGATAGGTAATTGAAAATTGCTTTTGTAAATCCAAAAACAACGATAAAAGAAGTAATCACTGAAGGTGAAGTTAATCCGAAAGCAGTTTCAGCCAGTTTAGGAAAAATAGACCTTTCCATACCAACCATTCCACCTACAAAAGCATTCACAATAACTAGCAGGGTGAATTGCTTCCAATTTTGACGTAACCCCAATTGTATTTCCTTTTGCATAGATTATTTCTATACAAAGTTCCTCATGAGGGATTTGGTATCCTTTTACATTTGTTAAATAATGAATTATTTAAATTGAGCGCGAATTCTACTCAAACTTACTTGGGTAATCCCCAAATAAGAGGCTATAAACTTTAATGGTATACGCAAAATTGCTTCGCTTTTTTCTTCAAATAATTGTTTGTACCGTTCTTCTGCTGTGTGAAACTGCAAACTCTCTAACCTGTTGATTTGCTGAATATATGATTGTTCAATTATGCGATGAAAAGCACGTTCAATTTGAAGATTCTTCTCAAAAAGTTCAAATAATTTCGGCGTATTTATTTGCAATATTTCAGAATTCTCAACCGCTTCAATACCTTTATTCGATGGTTTCATGGTCAACAAACTCTCTCCACGAGCAACAAAAGAATTCTCAAATTCAAAACTCTCGGTAATGTCAGTGCCGTCCTTCAAATAGAAAATCCGTAAACAGCCTTGATTGATAAAATAGAGATTTTTGCAGGTTTTACCAATTTCTTGAACAACATCGCCTTTCTTAAAAGTGACCAATTGGGTAATCTCAAAAATTGCATTTAACGAATCCTCTGACAGCTTCGAAAGCGATTTTAATTTTTGAGTCAATTGATCCATTTTTTGCATAGAGCAATGATCAATAAACCAACAATTTCTTCGTTGTTCTCAAATTTCCTTTGGTTACAACAACCATATACAATCCTGATTTCCAATTATCAGTATTAAAATCAACGCTGTGTTCAAGCGCAATTGATTTAGAAATCACTTTATTTCCCAACACATCAAATATTTCAATATTCGAATTTTCTAAATTATCACCTTGTAAACTGAATTTGTTTGTAGCTGGATTCGGATAAAGGTTGATTGAATTTCCAAATTCTAAATGACTTACATTCAATGCATAATTTGTGGTAAAATTGTATTCAATAAAACTTCCAAAATCGGCATTGAACGTTTTGATAATTGCATTGGACGTGCCATTTCTAAAACGAACGAATCCAGTACCTTGTGCTGTATTCGCCCACCAATTCAATCCATCTATACCAAAATCATTCACAATCATTTTATAACATCCATTTAAATTAAAGGTATAGGTATTCAATTTATTTGCAACCGTAAATGT
>CANFVI010000113.1 GCA_947450405.1 Flavobacteriales bacterium | reverse complement strand
TAACAATTCCGTTATTGCCCAAAATCCGGTATTCGCCAAGTCAAAATATATTCAAAATCACAGCTATTCAAACTACCAAATTGTTCGTCCTTACAAACTTGATTTGGAATTAGATATCAATATGCAAGATGAATGTATTCATGGCATTGCCATTTATCATTTAAAATGGATGAATAATGGTAACAAGAAAGTTGATTTAACAAAAATCAATCAACCAAAATCAAACGGCATTCTTTCGGGAATGGTTGGTCAATCGAATGATAAGGTTATTTTAGATTCGAAGGGACTTATCATCGAATCTGTATTTGGTACTGCAGGATTATTGAACTGGCATTTTGGAGATTCTTCCGATATTTTTGGAAAGGCAATCGAGATTGATGCTCCACAACATGATACCATTATTCAAATTCACTATCGAACCTTGAATAAATTAGAAACCGGCCGTAAAAAGGATTTTGTATCGGCTATTCAATGGTTGACTCCATCGCAAACCCACGACAAGAAACATCCATTTATGTTTAGCCAATCCCAAGCTATTTTGGCCAGAACATGGTTGCCTTGTATGGATGCGCCCGCTGTGAAATTTACTTACAATGCAATTGTAAATTATCCCTCAGAATTAAACGCGGTCATGAGCGCCCAGAAATTTGATGATATTGCTTCTTTTTTAAAAGCATATCCAAAGAAAACTGGCGAGTTTCGTCATTTCATCAAACGTATTCATTCTAATAATCCTTCTAACCCTCCTAACCCTGTTCTGTCTAATCCGTCTAACCAGTCTAATCTGTCTAATCCCAATTTAAAAGATCCGTCTAATCTGTCTAACCAGTCTAACCTTCCCGATAGCTATCGGGATAACCCCATTAAGAGGATTTACTTCCATCAGAGTTTGCCCATCACATCCTACCTCATGGCCATTGCCGTGGGAGATTTCCAAGCTAAAAAATTAGGTGAGAATTGTTTGGTTTATGCCGAACCCGGATTGTTAGAAAAAGCAGCCTATGAATTTGCCGATTTACCCAAAATGATTGACAGCGCTTCGGCGCTTTATGGCAAATATGCTTGGAAAGAATACAATGTGCTCGTGCTTCCACCTAGTTTTCCTTTTGGAGGGATGGAGAATCCCGTGGTTACTTTTGCAACCCCCACAATCATAACTGGCGATAGGAGTTTGGTTAGCCTTTTGGCGCATGAATTGGCGCACAGTTGGAGTGGAAATTTGGTAACCAACGAAACTTGGAATGACTTCTGGCTCAACGAAGGATTTACTGTGTACTTCGAAAGCAGAATCATGGAAAAAATTTACGGCAAAGATTATGCAGATATGCTCACGGTTTTGGGTCATGGGGAATTGAAAAAAACCATGGCTGATTTAATGAAAACGGCTCCTGCCGATACCCGTTTGAAATTGAATTTACAAGGCAGAAACCCCGATGATGGATTAACCGATATTGCATATGAAAAGGGTAGGTTCTTTTTGCTTTGGTGCGAACAGCAATTGGGAAGAAGGCAGTGGGATAAATTTCTAAACGCTTACTTTAAACAACATGCCTTTTCTACTTCCAATACAGAGATTTTTGTGAAAGAGTTGAATCAATTTTGTATCAATAATCAAAAAGATTTAAAAATAAACCTGGGTGATTTTTCAATGAATGTAAAGCAATGGGTTTACGGAATAGGATTTCCTAAAATGCAATTTGGTAATGCCGCTAGCGGCGGCCCAGTTGAATCAACAGGCCAAACTTTGATGCCTTTGATAAAAAGTACTTTTCTAGATCAAGCCCAGAAAATTGCCAAGTTGGTAAACGGCATTAACAAAGGTCATGGAGATTGTGTCGGTGTTTCCGACATGGTAAATCTGAATGCCAAAGATTGGACGACCCACCATTTTTTGCATTTTCTACGAAATTTAGATTCGTTGAGTTTTGCAAATATGCAATTTTTAGATTCCAAATTTGGTTTCTCAAAAACTGAAAACAGTGAAATAGCTTTTGATTGGTTTCAACTTTGCATCAAATCTCGCTATTCTGTAGCGTATAAAGATTTGGCTAATTTTTTGAAAAAAGTAGGCCGCCGTAAATTTGTTTTGCCGTTGTATGAATCATTAATAGAAGTGTGTCGTACTAAAGGTCAAAAAGTGGATGATTTAAATAAAATACCGGAATGGGAATTGGCATTTAATACCTACGAAATTGCACGTGATGGTTACCACAGCGTGACTCAAAATTCGATAGACGCATTATTTCAATTTGATTCTTGGACCAAATAATTTCGGGGTGGATTTTTCTTTAGAATCGCTTTTAGGAAATAGAGACATTGCCCTTAGCAATGCAATTCTAGAACCTTTGCAATTTTCTGATTTTGTTAATCAATCTGTTTTTATCCAACGCGATGATTTGATTCATCCTATTGTTTCTGGAAATAAGTGGCGCAAATTAGAAGGTTGGATTAGATATGCCAAAGAAAATAACATTCATACTTTGATCACTTTTGGCGGTGCGTACAGCAATCATTTGGTTGCAACTGCTGCGGCAGGTAATTTCATGGGTTTCAAAACCATTGGCATTTTACGCGCCGATGAAGAAATTGACAACCACTATTTGCAAATAGCAAAATCGTATGGAATGCAAATCCGTGGAGTATCTCGTGATCAATATCGAGAGAAATCCGCATTAATTAGCGAATACAGTCGTTTGGACGGTTGTTTGCTTATTCCCGAGGGTGGGCAAGGTGATTTGGCCTTAGAGGGTTTTGAATCGTTGGTTTTGAGTTGGGAGAATAAGGTAGATGTTGTTTATCATGCATCGGCAACTGCTACAACCGCTGTTGGCTTGTCAAAGGCCATCAAGAAATTCAATTTGCCTATTCAAGTGAAAGCAGTTTTGGTATTGAAAAATTTAAATGCCCAGATTGAATATGCGCATCAACATGGTGTAAATGACATTATTGAATTTATTCCTGATTTTCATTTTGGGGGATACGCAAAGTCTACCCCAGAATTAATCCAATTCCAAAAAGATTTTACGAAGCAAACCAATATTGTGATTGATCCTGTGTATACAGCAAAAGCGCTTAGTGCTTTGAAAAATGACTGTGATAAAAGGTTTTTCTTACCAAATCAAAAAGTTGCATTTTTACATACCGGAGGTATGCTGGGTGGTATGTCTGAAAAGTTTAGAAACTTGCTTTAATGCTGCCCCATCATCGGATCAACATTGCCCGTCAAAATCAAATGGAAGTTTTTGCCGTTAGACAATCCTACATCCAAATGTTTTTTAAACATCCCAAATGTATTGCTTGTTTTGTATGAAGCTGTTATCCAAGCGGTGTCGTTTGATTTGATTGCTTCTTTGGTGTAGTCTGAAGCTGTGCAGCTGCATCCTGCTTCTACTTTGGTAATGGTAACGGCTTCTTTGGTTTTATTAATGAAATAGAACTTTGTAACAGCTGGTGGTCCGCTTGGTACATCTTTAAAATCATGTAAGTGTTCATTCCATAATATTGTGTCAACTTGAACGGCGGTTGGTTTAATATCTATATTGGTTGCAACTGTCGCTTTTTGGGTTCCACAAGAAATGATTATTAAAACTGCAATTATTGTGGTTACTAAAGTGAAATTTTTATTTAACATGATTAATTGTTTTTAACTCTAATTTGTTTCTTTTGATATAAAATTGGTTTTTGTCCTGCCCGAATTATATTTCTAACAATTGTTAGATTTCCCTCAATAATTAATTCAAAACTTGTATCATCATAATCAACGATATTTCTTTTGAAATACGGTCCAGGCGGGGTATGTTCCGACATGAAAAATAAAGTAATTGAGTCTGTTGCGTTTGGGGCAATTCCTTTTGAGGGATATTCGTATTGTGTGCATTGGCAGTCTGGAGCAACTTGACCTATAAACACTGTATCTGGCGAAGTGTTTTGTATATAGAATACGGCTTCAACAATATCGCCAAGATTACAATCTTGTTTAATTTTGTTATTGCCAATTATTTTGAGGGCTCCTCTATTTTCATTGTGTATTTCGCCAATCAATTGAGCGTTTACAATCGCTGATGATAAAAATAAACTGATAAATAAAAATAGGGTTTTCATATTATTTGATTGCGAATTCTAGTTTCACAGTGATAGACGCTTTTTTGTTGCGATCCGAAGTATTGTAAACGCCGCCCCATGAATATTCTTCACTAGAAGTTTTACCCGTAATTTGAAATACACCCATTGTTGCGGTTTTAAGGGAACCCAAAGTTGAGTTTCCTTTTTCCGCAATGTTCTTTGCCCTGACCGTTGCATTTTCGGTGGCATTAGAAATTAATGACAGTTTTAAATCTTCTAGTTTGGTGTAATAGTAACTTGGTTGATTTGAACTGATATTGATTCCTTGTTCTAATAACTCAGTAATTTCACGGGCAGTTTTCTCTATGATATCAAGAGATTTTGATTCTATATCAAAATTTTGAGAAAGTTTGTATCCTGCAAATGTTGTTACTTCTGAATAATCGCCATTACCCGTATATTTTCTTTCGGTTTTGGTTTGCTCTTCAACATTGATTGCGCTGAAAACGATTTCATTTTCTTTGATACCTTTACTGATTAGATAGTTTTTGATTTTTATTTGGTCAGCTTTCAAACTTTCAAAAGCTTCTTTTCTACCCATAGAAATACTGCTAAAACTCGAATTCCAGATTACAAGATCTGATGTGAATTCTTTTTCAGCCAAGCCTGTAGTTGAGATTGTTTCTGTAGAAACAAATTTGTATTTATAGGCGTTTCCCAAAATAAGAGATGCCAAAACAATTGCCATGGCAATCAACGATGTAGCAATGAGCGATAATTTTTTGTCTTCCATAATAATTACAAATAGCGATGATTATTCGAATATAAAAAAAGGGCCGATAAATCGACCCTTTTATATGATTTTTTTTTATTTATTGATAATAATGGGTGATAATGGTTTTTCAGGTTCTTTTACTACATTTCCTGAAATTGTTAAAGTTACATCACCGCCATTTCCTTTTACAAAAATGTTTTTATTGAATGTACCTGGGCGTCCGTTAGAATTATATTCTGCCGTAACTACGCCAGATTGACCTGGAGCAATTGCTTCACGCGGCCATTTCGGAGTGGTGCAACCACAACTTGCTGTAACATTGCTTAACACCAAAGGATCAGTGCCTGTGTTAGTGAATTTAAAGTCGTAAGTAGCAATCTGACCTTCGATAACTGTTCCAAAACTGTGTGAGGTAGTTTCGAATTTAATTGCTGCATTGCTTTTTTCTTCAGCTGGTGTAGGTGTTGAACCAATAGCTGGATTGGTTTGTGCCCATGTTACGTTGAATAACACTGCCGCTGCAAAAAGAAATACTAACTTTTTCATTCAATTATTTTTTAATTTCGTTGGCAGGAGCAGGTGCTGCTTCAGTAACAACAGTTCCACTAATTACCAAATCAGTAGTGCTTCCATTGTCGAAAGTTACCTTTACAG
>CANFVI010000112.1 GCA_947450405.1 Flavobacteriales bacterium | reverse complement strand
TGTTGTTTTGCCCAAGCGTCGGCCTCATTTAATTTGGTAGCAGAATAATATAAAACATGCTTTTTAATGAGTTCAAATGCGTTGTTATATTTATCATCCCAAGGTTGACCAACATGATGAAAATACATTGCTGCTCCATGATCAATCAACCAAAGTTCATTGTTCCACATAAGCATATTTGTATTTCTTACGGTTCTATCCATGTTCATGATAAAACCATCGAGCCATACAATTTTAGATGCAAGTAGCGCATCTACTTTATTGACAGCTGGATCAAAACCAAATGCACCAGAAAGAAAATGCAATGCCAAATTCAATCCTGTACTTGCCTTCAATAAATCTTGGATTTCTTCGTCGGGTTCTGTTCTTCCAAAAGCTTCATCAAGATCAGTAAAAACCAATTCAGGAACTTTCAGACCCAACAATCTGGCAATTTCACCACCCAATAATTCAGCAATGAGTGCTTTAGGGCCTTGGCCAGCACCGCGAAATTTTAATACATACAAAAAATCATCATCAGCTTCAACCAAAGCTGGCATAGAGCCACCCTCTCTCAAAGGAGTTACATAGCGTGTAACCTGAACTTTACGTAATTCTTTCCCTTCTGAAATCATGATTTTTAGAGGTTCAAAGATAATGTAATGCATTTATGATTCTACAAAAGTCATTGTCCCTCAAAATGAATAAAACTAATATAAATTATTTTAAAAAGGAAAATTGCAAAATTGCAGCCTAAAATTAAACATCAAATTTTCTTATATTTGAATATGGCTATTCAAAGAAGAAGCTTTTTAACACGATTAGGATTAGGCATTGGGGCATTGGTAACTGCTTCATTTGATACTGCAAGCAATACAATCAAGAAAAATATGGAAATTTTTAACCCAATTTTAGACATTCAGCCCATGGGATTTCAATGGGAAACCATTGATCCTTTTTTATTTTGTGTGCACCATGAAGATTATTTCCCCAAAGGAAATGCCGAAATGGGTCCTTCAGCTTCATTGGCTGGAAGACATTTGGGTGACGATTTCATTATTAAAGATGGATTTAGAATGTATCATGGAAAGAAAGTACCAGGTTTTCCGGGCCATCCTCACAGAGGGTTTGAAACCATTACCATAGTAAGACACGGTTTGGTAGATCATGCAGATTCAATGGGTGCAGCAGGTAGATATGGAAATGGCGATGTGCAATGGATGACGGCTGGTAAAGGCGTTCAACATTCTGAGATGTTTCCTCTACTTCGAGAAGACAAGGAAAACCCGTTGGAACTTTTTCAAATTTGGTTAAATTTACCAAGCATGAAGAAAATGTCGGAACCGCATTTCTCTATGTTTTGGTCGGAGAACATTCCTAAAATATCCCTCGAAAACAAAGAAAAGAAAAAGAGTTTGGTAGAAATTATTGCGGGTAATTTTGGTAAGACACAGAGTTTAAATCCGCCACCAAATTCATGGGCTTCAAACAAAGATCATGAAGTTGCCATATGGAATGTAATCATGGAAAATGGCGCTTCGATACAACTTCCTAAAGCCAGTGAAGGCACCAATAGAATGTTGTATTTTTATGAGGGACAAGATATAAGCATTGCCGGTGTAAAAGTTGACAGTTACAAATCGATAAGATTGCGCACGAATGAAGAAATTGAAATATTTGCAACCTCAGAAAATTGCAAATTTTTGGTATTACAAGGCAAACCCATTGGTGAAACAGTGATTCAATACGGACCATTTGTAATGAACACGAAAGAAGAAATTCAACAAGCGTTTAACGATTACCACGAAACGCAGTATGGGGGTTGGCCATGGCCGAGGTATGACCAAGTTCACGACAGAACCAAAGGCAGATTTGCAAAATTCGCAAATGGAAAGATTGAAGAACCAATTGGTTAAGTTTGGCAGATTATTATAAGACAAAAAAGTCTCAATCTAACTCCCCTAGTATATATCCGTATGGCTTGTCAATACCTTTTTGTAATTCTGGAGTTACACTTTTTGGTGTACTTGCAACTGGTGATGTTGGTTGATTTGACATAGTAGTTTTTTTAAATTGTAAAAGTATTTTTACAACGATACAAAGTACTTAAAATGCCATTTCAAGTTTGTTACACCATTCTAATATTTAGTATTAAGATTTATACATAAAGGTATTGTTGGAACACCCCACCTCTTTTGTGCAAAAGATTTGGCAGCATATACTTTTTTAGTTGATCTTATTTTCCCCCAATTTTCATCATTGGTAACATGGGTTATTTCATCATCAATTCACCTGCTTTTTGGAGGTAATTGTTTCCTTTGTAATTTTGCACGAGAGAAATTAGTCCGCAAACAGAAGAAACTCCTATTCCTAATAAAGGATTAATAAAATAAATAACTGCTGAACCACCAACAGCGCCAAGTAATGCTAAAGTTGTAGATGTGTTTTTGCAATGACCCGATTCTATTAGATAATATCCAGCGATTTTACTGTTTTCAGCAAGTGTCGAATCATTATCTATAGATTTCAAATTTTGACCATTTTCAATGTCTAATTTGGCAAATCTCTCCTTATACCTTATTACACAAATGCCATTCTTTTTTATTAAATCATCTTCAATTAATGCTATTTCTGATTTGGTTAGTTGTTTAATTAAAACTATATCAAAAGATTGTAAATTTTCCCCATTTACAAAAACCAATTTTGAAGCGTCAATAAATGCAACTTTTTCACCACTAATAAATAGGGTATCTTTTTCAATTGGATTATTTTGAGAATACCCATAATTAAACACAAAAAAGGCTAAAATAAATATTAATTTTTTATACATGAGACAAATATAATATGTATTCAGTTATTCAAAAATAAACTCAGAAATTAAAGATGCAATTTTAAAACTCATTGAAATCAACTTGTTATTTACGGATTTACAATAAATAAAATATTTACTTTAAGTTATTTCCTTAAAAATAATAAATTCAAATTGAATAATTTATTTCAATAACAAATAATTTCGCACTGTTAATTTTATGAAAAAGTCAATAATCATATATTCATTATTGTTCACGCTATCTATATTTTGGGGATGTGAAAAAGAAACCAATTCAAATAAAGATGGTGCTATTTATGAACCTGGCACTTTAGATGGAAATTGGAAACTGATTCGATATGCAGAAATAAGCTATTCTAATTATGTACGAACTGATAGTATTTCTCTCACAACATTTGGGGGAAAAGGAAATGAATTCACCATCACTACAGACAGTAATTTCAGTTATAAATACATATCGTCTGGATTTAGTTACAGCGGCAAATGCAGAGTCATGGGAAACGCCTTATTGTTGTATAACGGATCATTGAGTAATAGCCAAACCTTCTTTTGGCACAAAGCATATAAAAACAGACTTATTACAAGAAACTTAGAAGGCAAAGATCCCAATAACCCCGGAAATTATATGGATGTTGTTTGTGAATACGCAAAATAAAACAACAACAATTAAAACAACCATCAAACAAAAAACCCTTGTAATACATTCATTTACAAGGGTTTCTTAATTCTAAAAGTAGTCCCGACGAGAATCGAACTCATATCAAATGTTTAGGAAACATCTATTCTATCCATTGAACTACGGGACCCAATGAATGGGCTGCAAAAATACACTTTTTTTATAGGGTATGTTCATTCTTTTTAACCCTTTTTTCAAGTGCTATTCGAACCGTATCTACAATTATCAAAATTCCAATTGATACAAACACAATGATGCCCTTGGTATTTAACCGTGCCAAAACATTCACCAAAGCACCCGTTACAAATGCATTGCAAAGTGCATAATAAAACGACAGTACATATAAGGTTGAATGCAATTTGTTTTTTAATTTCACTACAATGATCAATGCAGAAAAAAGGATTAACCATTGCAAAATCTCATACCATTTGTTGTAAGTTGAAAAATCAATTTCTTCCTTCTGTTGCTTGCTAACTGTTACCAACCTGCGGTAATCATGGGGATAATATTGCTTCATTTCAACGGCCAATGTACCCATGGTATCAACCTTACCCATTCCATCTCCAGCACCTGTTAATACAAACTGATTTGCCGTTGCCTTAATTGCCGCAACGATGTTGGCAGACAACAATTCTGGATCGGTTATCGTTTTGGCAATGATATTCTTGTATAAAGTATCCGAGTGATTCCATCCTCCTGAGTGCGCAAATGCACCGTCAGATTCCCAAACAAAATCCCAACCATGCTCCGGAAGCTTGTCTTTATAAGCACAAAGTGCGCTAGGTTCCGATTTGCAGTACTTATCCAAATATTGCTTTAATACACCGTTTTCAGATAATTTCCCCATTAAAAAAATATGACTTGCCGAACCTAAGCTGTATTTTTTATATGTATACACATTTGTTGCCACAATGCATAAAATTGCAACAATTGAAGCGACAAATAATTGCAAAAACCGTTTTTCAATGAATTCAAAAACGGCAATTTTTTTACGAAGAACGAATGTCCCCCCAGAAAATAAGAAAAATAAGAGCACATTGGAAGTGTGCATAACCAAGCAAAAAATCAAAATCAATCCAAAAAATATTGTGCTTGCAATTCCTTTCGATCTTAAGAAAAGCAAGGCTGTAAAAAAGGCAATGGATGTATATAAATCTGGCATTAATTGAATAAACAACCAAGGCAGAGGAGTAAACAAACAGATTAGAGAAAACGCCAAAAGGACAAACCACCGATTTGCATTTTGAAAAAACTTTTCTAAAAATCCATAGATGATTAAATAGGCCACAAGCGACTGAATCAAGAGAATTTCAATGATATGTGGCTGATGAAATAACTCTAAAAACTTAGAAGCAACATGGATAAACACGCTGTAGAAAATACTGCGGTCACCCGGAACATTCAATTCCCTTGCATTTAACAAATAAGCTCCAGAATCAGGGGTATACAACGCCGATCCTCCAGTCAAAACGAGAAGTGGAATCAAAATCAGCGCTACCAAAATATGGGTAATAAAATTATCGTTGGGCTGTGAAACCTTGTAAATTATTTTATTCCAAGTATTTATAATAAACTTTTTCAATTGAAGATTGAATATCCTCAAAGATAGAGATTTGAATTGCAGTTACAAAAAATGCGATTTGCTCTAAGGAAAATGGCTTCAAAAAATCTGAAATACCAAATCAATTCTTCATTAACTTCATTGTTTCATTTGAAGCATTTTTCAAACACAAAAAGTAAATACCACTCGGTAAATTTTCGAAATTCTGTTTTTCAATATCCTGTCCCTCAAAAACAATTTGGCCCAAATTGTTCTGCAAAACAACTTCCAAATTTTTAGCAGATTCTTTCAAATAGATTCTGTTGGTAAATGGATTGGGATAAGCAATATTATTTGACGTATGATGCAAATTTGGTTTACTTACATTGTCATCACAGAACCTTGAAACGCCAACTAATTTGGTCATTTCGTTACACAAATAAGCGTAGTTGGTTCCGTCTTCAAAATTCAAAGTACCGGT
>CANFVI010000111.1 GCA_947450405.1 Flavobacteriales bacterium | reverse complement strand
GTGGTGAAGACGGCACCTACAGAGAAAAATCTCCAACGTTGGTGATTCGAAGGAGCAAAAAAGTAGATACTTGAAATTGCAAACAAGAACAGGGCACAAATTAGGATATACTCAAAAATGGTAAGAATTACGGCATAAAGAGAAAATAATGGCCATTTGTGTGCTTCCATATAGGATTCTATTTGAAAACTCCAAGTGATTAAAAGTAAGAATAAGATAATTAATATACTCATCCAAAATGTCAAGAAAACAGCTTTTCCTCGAATATGCAACCAACTTTTCTTTTGAGGGATGGCTACGCGTCTGTTAAAGGTATTGATCATCAAATGAAATGAGTTCGACGCAAAATAAACGGTCAGAATAAATCCAAAAGACAATAAACTTGAGTTTTGCTTGTGAAGAATTTCTAGGATGGTACTTGATATTTCTTCGTAGGTTTTTTTCGGAAGTATTAATGCCAATTGCTGAATAAACTGGGTTTTTATTCCTTTAATAGGCAAATAAGCAATGAGTGTAAGCAAAAAGATGAGCGCGGGAAATAGTGCCGTAAAGAAATTGAAACTTAAACTGGTAGCCCTAATGTTCAAGTTTTCTAAGAACATAGAGCGAAAGAAATATTTCCCTACATCGTAAATAGAATGTCCATTTAGTCCCTTTAAGGTTGTTCTTTTGAAGTACTGTAAAATGGGATGCAAGGGCTTTTCTTCTTGAATCTCTGCAGGTGAATCACTTACCTCTTTTAAAGGTTTGTTATTATGGTTTATTTTATTATCCTTAGATTTATAAAAATAGGCCATAAATCAAATTGTTAAAAAAGTTTTGTATTGCTCAGGTAATTTAATTGGGCGCAAGTCTGATTTTCGCACGAAAAACAATTCAGTTTCACCTGTATTCAACAATTCACCATTTTGGTTGAATGTTTTATATTCAAACTTACATCTTACTTCAGGAGGTGCAGCTAAATTCACTTCAATTGTAAGCAAATCGTCGTATTTGCCTGCTTTCATAAACGTAAATTGCATGCTTCTCACGGGCATAAGGATTCCATCGTCTTCCAAATCTTTATAGGAGATACCGCGGTTTCTCAAAATTTCAGTTCTCGCTTCTTCGAAATACAATGCATAAATGGAATGATGAACAAATCCCATTCTGTCGCATTCTGCATAACGTACCCTAATTTGATGTGAATGTGTCATTTAATAACGCAATATAAACTTTTGTTTGATTTGTTCGGTACGAAAAAATATAATTCCCATTTTAAACAATTCGATACACGCTGTAACCTCTGGTAAATTGGTGATTTGTTGCCAGTTGATAAAATGGTCGTTTGTATGTCTGATATTGGTAAATATTACCATAGAATGTGTATGTAACCTCGATTTGTAACTGTCGTAAAACTTCCAGAAATCATCTGCATCTGATTGACCATGAATGAGACAAAGGTCAAAAAAAGTTTGACTATCCAATTCTGTATTGTAATAATTATCAAACAAATTTGACTGATAATAATTGGCAAATTCCGCATTTGTATGGACTTTGATTTTATCTAGTTTATTTGAATTCGTTTGAAAATTATATGATAAAATTGGGGATTCTTGAATGATAGAATTCGATAATAAATAATTCGATTCAATGCCATTGTTCGCACCCAATTCAATTATATGTTGTAGTTTATAAAAATCAACAATCCGTTGAAGGAGTTGTCCATATTTTGCATCTAAAGTAAACTTGCTGGTAAATTTAGATAGGGTAGTATGATTCAATTTGCTTTTGCTTTGAAGCATCAACATACGTTGGTGCTCTATCATTTCAAAATTCATTGACGATGATTGATAAAGCACTTCGTCGGCAAAAGTATAAACAAAAGGAGAGTGCAAGCCGTGACGCGATGTTCCGGCTAAATAATATGAAATGTAATCAGAGATTTCTAAAAACGCATTAAGCATTCGCCTTTTTAGCTTGAATCACCAATTGAAGTTCTTTTTGGAGTTTTTCTAACTGTTCTTTTGATTTTTTAATTTTATCATCGAACTGTTTCAACATAGCCTCGGCATTTTTTGAATGCTGGAAAAATCCTTTATTATTTTCAATGGTGCTCAATTCGTCTTGGATTTTCTTCATTAAATCTCTCAAACGTTTTTCTTCACTTTGCAATTTGTATTTAGCATCAGGAGAAGCGGAAATTGAATTTAGGTTTTCTTTTACCATTGTTTCACGCTCAGCATTGCTGTTGTTGCGCAAACCTTGGTAAAGTCCATCCATCAGACTTTGGTATTGTTTATTCAAGCTTTGGAATTTCTTTCCAGAAACAAATCCAGAATCATTCCATTTGTTTTGAATGGCTTTTAAGTCATTGAAATTTATTTTATTATCAGGATTTTTCGATAAGTTATCCAATTCAGCAATAATTGCTTCTTTGGCAGTTACAGCACCAGATTCTTGTGTTTTACGTTCAGCAAACCATTTGTTTTTTCTTTCATAAAAATGATCAAAAGAAGCACGGAAACGTTTCCAGATAATTTCGTTCTGTTCTTCAGGAACAGGACCAATTACTTTCCATTGATCTTGTAAAGCTTGAAATTGTTCAGAGGTTTTCATGAATTCATTCGCCTCTTGTAATTTTTCAGCTTGCTCACACAAAGCAATTTTCTTTGTTAAATTATCTTTTCTGTCAAATTGTATTTTCTTGAAGAAGGTTTTTCTTTCTGAATAAAAAGCATTCCTTGCACCTTGGAATCTGGTCCATATCTCTTCATTTCTTTCTGAAGGAACAGGTCCAATTTTCTTCCAATCTTCCAACATAGCATCAATTTCTTCAGCCATTTTGTTCCATTCTTTATTAGAAGAAGGGAGAGCGGTAATTGCAGTTTCGGCTTTTTCAACCAGTAGGATTTTCTTTTCTAAGTTTTGTTGACGTTGCGCATCCACTTCAGATTGATGTGCCTTTTGTACGTCGATAACCAAATCACTAGCTGCTTTGAAACGCGTCCAGATTTCGTCAGAAATTTCTTTACGCACCGGACCTGTATTTTTCCAATCGTCGTGAATTTTATTCAAACTGATCATGGCTTTACGGATGTTTTTTTCATCCTTTAAAGCTTCGGCACGCTTAATTAGTTCAATTTTTATTTCAAGATTTTTTTCGCGGTCTAAATCCTTTAACTCGTTAAATTTTGATAAGTTATCGTAATATTTATCTAAGTAAAATTTGTATTTTGAATAAAGGGCTTCTTGATGTTCCTTTGGAATTTGTCTAATTTCTTTCCATTGGCGCATCAAATCGCGCAAATCATTCAAACTTGATTCATTTTCTTCAGAGTCAACCAAAGCAACAATCTTATCTAGAATGGCTTGTTTTTTATTTAAGTTTATTAACTTTTCTTCTTCGGCACGTTTTCTTTCCACTTCGCGCATTTCTTTAAACTTTTGAACTACTTCAAACAGTTTAACTTTTTGGTCGTCTTGGGGAGAAATAAAATCTTTAGGATCATTTCCGGAAGCAACCCATTCTTTAATGAGTAAAGGTCTTTCCTGGTCTAAAAGGTACTCAAATGCTTTACGAAGTTCCTGTAAGGTTTCGTAGGCTTGTTTCACATTTGTAGTGTGTAACAAAGACTGAGCATGAGAAACAATTTGTTCCTTAGAAAAAGTGGCAAAGTTTTCTTTTAACTGAGCGTCATCCTCATTTTGAAGAATCAATTTTTCTGCTTCGCTTAACTGATCATTGTAATTCTCTGAAAACTGATCCATGGTTTAATAAGTTATGTGGTATTTTATTTAGAAATTGATAATAATTGTAAAGCTGTTTGAGCGGCTTCGTTTCCTTTGTTTCCGTGTGAGCCACCAGCTCTATCAAAAGCTTGTTGTTCAGTATTGGTTGTAACTACACCAAAAATACATGGTTTATTGAACTTTAATCCAACATCCATAATGCCATTCATTGCACCTGTGCAAACAAAATCAAAATGAGGAGTATCTCCTTTAATTACACAGCCCAAACAAATCACAGCATCTATATTATTTGTGCTGTTAAAATGCCATTGAGCACCTAAAGGAAGTTCGAAAGCTCCAGGAACTTTAGAAATATGAATTTGATTTATTGACAAACCAAATTCAGTTAATTCTTGAACTGCACCATCAAGTAAAATGTCTGTGATGTGATTATTCCACGTAGAAACCACTATTCCTATATTTAAAGAAGTAGAATCTAGAGAAATATTAGAAGAGCCAAAGCTGAAACCCGCGGTAGACAATTTGATAATATCTAATTATGGGTTAAATTCACCCATAAGCGCTTTCACTTTGTAGATATATTTTTCAATATCAGAACCTTCCGCTGTTGCTGAATACTTTTTCAAAATAGTATCGTAGCATTTTAAAGCCGATTTGTAGTCTTTACACATTTCATAGTGAATTCCTGCTTTCTTTAAGAAAGTAGCAGAAAAATCATTATCGTCAATGGATGCAGCTTTTTCATACATTGAAGCAGCATCATCGTCATCTCCTAAGTCAGACATACAACCAGCTTTCATTGCCATTACTTGCGCAGACAAAATTTTGTCTTTAATGCTAGTTTTATTTAAGTATTCAATAGCCTCTTTTGGTTTTCCAGTTTTTGCATAAGCAATACCTGCCATAAGCGCAGCCTCTTTACCGGCTCTAGTTGATGAATAATCATCTGCTATAGAAGGTGCTGAAGTGATTTTCAAAGATTTATCACCTTTAATAACCACATTCATAGAATCGTTTTTAAAGTAAAAATGCAATTTTGCAATTTTTTCAGATGCGGTTTTTTCTTGGCTTGGTTGGTAAACCAAAGTCCAATAAGTTGATAAACCAATAATAGCCAATACACCAATAGCGATGTAATTAACTTTTTTAGTATTCTCAGAATAATAATTAGAGTATTTAGCTCTAGTCTCTTGCCAAAATTCTTGTACGTTCATTTTCTTAAAGGGGGCGAATATAATAAAATTTATTTTATAATGTGAATTAGTCCATAATAAATGGATAATCATCTTCTACATAAACATCTTTAAACAACTCAGAAGCGTCTGGGTAAGGTGAATTTTCAGCAAATTCAACACTCGCATTCACTTCAGCAATAATATCTTCTTCAATTTTGTCTAATTCTGCTTCAGTAGCATATTTCTTAGCCAAAATAGTTGCTTTTGTAGTTTCAATTGGATCTTTTTCTTTGTAAGAGGCCAATTCTTCTTTTGTTCTGTAACTCGCAGGGTCACTCATGCTGTGTCCACGGTACCTATATGTTTTGATTTCTAGGAAAGTTGGACCACCGCCGTTTCTAGCAAATTCAACAGCTTCATACAATGCTTCATGAACAGTTTCACATTTCATTCCATCTACTTGTTTGCTTGGCATATCATAACCCAAGCCAATTTTGTAGATATCTAACATGTTTGTAGTTCTTTCAACACTCGTACCCATTGCATATTCATTGTTTTCGCATATGAATATAGCAGGTAATTTCCATAACATTGCCATGTTGAAGGTTTCATGCAACGCACCCTGGCGAACTGCACCATCTCCAAAAAAACTAATGCTTACATTTTTAGTTCCTAAATATTTTTCGGCAAATCCAAG
>CANFVI010000110.1 GCA_947450405.1 Flavobacteriales bacterium | reverse complement strand
TTGTTCGTTTACAACACCCCCGATTTGCAGAATGTGTTCCGAAAATTTGGTGAGTTTAGTTGGGAGTGAACTTGTCGGAAATTCCGACGAGTTGGAATACAATTAGCAAAACTTGTAAATTTTGCAAGTTTTGCTAATTGTATTCCATATTGAGAGCTCAAAATTTGGTCACTAGCCCGACCAGTTTGTCATACTAATTTCATATTTTTCAAATCCAAAAAAAACATTGAATTTATAATTCAATAGATTATAGTGGCATTTTTCAAAGTTTGAGAGTCACATTTTTTCAATTATAGTTGCAGCAAAATGACGTCAATTGGATGTTGTTTTTTCAACTGACTTAAACCCACTAACAAACGAAAAATATGAAACTTATCGAAATTTTGACAACCCCTTATGCATTGAGATGTGACTGCACACCCTGTTTTATGGGAACCTATTGGAAGTTGCAAGAAACTGCTCAAGGTTATGAAAGCGAAGCAATATCTGTTTTGGCCGATCAACAATTATGTACCTTGTTGAAAATGGGAAACGCCCAAATTGATAAACATTCGAAAGCCCGTTTTGCAATACTTATGAGTTTGGTAAGTGATCCAAAACGCAAGTTAACCTTCATTAAAAATTTCATTAAAGATGAGAACTTCGATTTGGAAATTTTAGATAGTCAAGTTATTGGAGAATACGACAAACCGAATCCATTAAGCACAAGGTTATCAAGTCGTTTCCGCGATGCTTACCATGTGAATCGCATAAATCCAATTATAAAGAACGCACATGTTTTTAGACGATTTCCAGAATTGATAGAAAACAAAATATTGCCATATGACACAGAAAAGGTTGTGTTTTATTTGAAGGAAATAGAAAAGTTGGGTACCCCCCATTTTAAAAATTACTTCATTGATTACTTTAGAGATGAATTGATATTGATTACCCATGTGCTCTTTGATGCATTCCTAAAAACCAACGACAATGATTTGGTGGCGTTAATTCAGGAAACATACGCAATGGTTGATGCTGCACAAAAACCCAAAATAAATAGCGCAGCTACACATTCATTCGTTGAATTGACAAATAAGATCCTTTCAAAAGCCAAGCATGAATATTTGCCATTTAAAACCCAAAACTTCGGTGCTCAAAATTTAGATGAATACATGTACCTACTTGAAAAAAATAACTTTGTAAAACAGAACCTTCTCGATTTAAGTTCCCAGCAAAATCAAAAAACATATCGAATTTATTCAACAATCGATAGTCACAGAACGAACATTCAAATGATTGAGCATGAAATTCAACTTTTGAATAAACAACTCGAGCACAATATTCAATCCGAAAGCCGAATAACCCATTTATATCAATTGCGCAATTTAAATCCGCTAGATCGGTTAAAGTTCATCATTGATTCAGCGTATTCCATTCACTATTATCCCCCGTTTCTGCTTGAAGATTCATTTGAATTTATCGAGCAACTATCCCCCGAAAGCAAAGAAAAGTTATTGAATAAACTGAATACTGCTAAGCGTGGAGTTTTGAAAAAATTAAAATTGTCTTTGTCTTCAAAATAAACTAAAATCGCACATTACTAACTATGTACCAATCACTTGTTATAAAATTAAAGAAAACCAAAAGAGTTTTAAGGCTTCTTGAAAAAGTGAATTTGAGGGACAGTAAACTGTTGCCAACAGTGTTAACGAACAAAATTTACGATGAAAGTGATTTCAAGGAAATCGAAAACTATTTCTATCGGAAATACTCCGTAATCAATCTTGAGAATGATGAAGATGCCAAAAAAAAGAGAGCTGAATTTCTTAAAAAGAATCTAACATTACCCCGCGGCTTAAAATTCACGGATGTAGGCGGATTTTTAAATTCTTTAAAGCCATTTAAAAAGCTAAAAGACGAAAGCTATATAACCGCTGGCGTGGCTATGGAACGATTTATTTTAGATGGGACAAAACAGTATAATTTACTTAATGTTACTCCGGCAAAAACCAACAGGGTTTATGCATTTTTATTGAATGATGGAATTAAAGAAAACCAAAGATTTTTGCAACACAATCCAAATATCGATTTGAATAAACCCGCATTTTACATTGGTCAAACTTCCAAAAACAGAGATGTACGATACCGTGAACACAAGCAAGGTGTCCGTTCAAACATATTCGCCCAGAACTATGGTCTAGAACCTTATGAAGCCGCTGATAAAACCTATGAATTAGCTGAACAATTCAAAGTTCCGGTAGATAATCTCAGACACTACCAAGCCCTATACTATGAATTGAAATTAACCACTTTACTCCAGGAAAATGGTTATGGGGCGTATAGTAAATAGATGGGAGATTCGTGCGGTTTGTCGAGATTGAGAATACTAACAATTAGCAAAACTTGTAACTTTTGCAAGTTTTGATGATTTACGACTATAAACAGGTGTTTTATTTTGAGTGACTTTGCAAGTGGTATGTCGGAAATTCCGACTAACCACTTTGTTCTAAATTTCAGTGTTGATATTGAATTAAAATTAAAGATTCCTTTATTTGACTTTAAATGGCAGAATATTTTAAATGCTAGTTTGAGTTACCCATATTAATTCATTACTTTTGACATGTTTGTCAAAAATTAAAGATTAAAATGATTAATGAAATAGAAAAGCCGATTGTATTTGGAAATTATATTCATAATTTACGAAAAGAGAAAAAGTACTCTTTAAAAATTGTTGCTGAAAAATTAGGCATTGATATTTCGCTTCTCAGTAAAATCGAAAATGGCGAACGACAACTTCAATCGCACATGATTGGCGGTTTATCCGAATTGTTTGATTTGGATTATAAAGAAATGCAAATTCAATTATTAAATCAGAAGATTGAGAATGAATTTGGCAATGAGCCATTTTTTCTTGAAGCAATAACTATTTTAAAAAAAGGAATTAACAAATAGATTTATATATGAAAAATATATTTAACTCAATTTCAAAGTGGAAAAACTAACTCTAAATAAACTCGAACAATACCTCTCAAAAGCAGCATGGATTTTAAAGGGTCCAGTAGATGCTTCTGATTTTAAGGTTTACATATTTCCTTTATTGTTCTTTAAACGTCTGTCAGATGTTTATGATGAAGAATATCAAATTGCTTTAGAAGAATCTAAAGGTGATATAGAATATGCGGCCCTACCCGAATTTCACCGTTTTGAAATTCCAAAAACATGCCATTGGAATGATGTACGCGAAACAACAACAAATGTTGGACAAGCCATTGAAAAAGCATTTCGTGGTATTGAACAATCAAATCAGGAATTACTTTATGGTATTTTCGGTGATGCCCAATGGAGCAATAAAAACAAACTTTCTGATCGTTTATTGATTGATCTAATTGAACATTTTTCTCAATACGGCTTATCCAATTCATTAGTTGACCCAGACGTTCTAGGTCAAGCATATGAATACTTAATTAAACACTTTGCCGATTTAACAAATAAAAAAGCAGGCGAATTTTATACACCTCGCTCAGTTGTTCATTTATTAGGTTTAATACTCGATCCACATGAGGGGGAAAGCGTTTATGATCCTGCATGTGGAACTGGCGGAATGCTTTTGGAATGTGTAAATCATTTGCAAACAAGTAAAGAAGATTATAGAACACTAAAGCTTTACGGACAAGAAAAGAATTTGACTTCTAGTTCAATTGCTCGTATGAATATGTTCTTGCATGGTATTGAAGATTTTAATATTGTGCGTGGTGATACGCTTCGAAATCCTGCATTTTTTGCAGCGGATGGATTAAAAACATTTGATTGTGTAATTGCAAATCCTCCATTTTCCTTAGATGATTGGGGAAGCGAAAATTGGGTGAACGATCCGTTTGGCAGAAACATTGCCGGAGTGCCACCTAAAGGGAATGGCGATATGGCTTGGGTGCAACATATGATTAAATCCATGAATAGTACAGGAAGAATGACCGTTGTTTTACCTCATGGTGCTTTGTTTCGTAAAGGTGCTGAAGGAAAAATTCGTGAAGAATTACTAAAACAAGATTTATTGGAAGCAGTTATTGGCTTAGGCTCCAATATTTTTTACGGTACTCAGTTAGCTGCTTGTGTTATGGTGTTTAAACAAAACAAACCTGCTCAGAAAAAAGGAAAAGTATTATTCATAGATGGCTGCGACCAAGTGAGGGTTGGACGTGCTCAAAATTTCTTAGAAATAAACCACGTAAATCAATTATTTGACTGGTACACCAACTTTACAGAAGTGGAGAATTACACAAAGGTTGCTTCACTTCAAGATATTTCGGAAAATGATTACAATCTTAATATTCCTTTGTATGTTGAAAAAGTAATTGAAGACAATTTACCTTCAGTAGAAGTCGCTCTAGTAGATTTAAAAACAGCATGGAATGAAAGTTTAGAAGCGGAAGAAAAATTTAAAAAGTTATTAAAAGAATTTATATAATGGAAATAAGACAAATTTTAGATGGCGTTGAATCATTAGAAATGGTAATGCCCGAATTTCAAAGAGAATATGTTTGGCCAATTGAGGATGCAAAACAACTCTTAGTATCCATGTATAAAGATTACCCAACAGGATGTCTATTGTTTTGGGAAACAGAAAATCCACCTGAAATTAAAAACAAAGCGGTAGACACCACTAAATTGGGATTGACGAAAGTTATACTCGACGGACAACAAAGGCTAACAACACTCTATTTGTTAATTAGAGGCAAGATTCCACCATACTATACGCAAGATGATATTTTGCAAGACCCACGACATTTATACTTTAACGTTCTTACAGGCGACTTTCAATTCTACCAAAAGAAAATGATGGAAACAAATCCCCTGTGGTGCTCTGTCACAACCTGTTTTGATGAGAATCAAGTTGATGGTTTTGATATTGCAGAATCTTATTGTGAATTAAATCAAACTGAAGATTTTAAAAATATATCTAAAATTATTGCGAAAAATCTGACCCAACTTAGAGGTATAAATAAAATGACTTACCCTATTTTAACAGTGCCTAAATCTGCAACAATTGATGGTGCAATAGATGTATTTGATAGAGTGAATTCAAGAGGTACAAAACTTACTGACGCAGAATTAGTTTTAACCCATATCACGGGTGGATGGCCTCAAGCACGCAGGGTTATGAAGGAAAAAATGCTCTCAATGAGAAATAAAGGTTTTGATTTCGGACTTGATTTCCTTACTCGTTGTATAGTTATTACATTAACCAAGTCGGCATTATACAATAAAAATGCAAAATTAAAATACGAATTGTTTTCTAGTCAAAATTATCAAAATGCTTGGGGGAAAGTTGCGAAAGCATTAGATTATCTCATCCCCATCTTGCAACAAGATGCTTTAATTTCAACCACAAACGATTTAAGTACAAACAATTCACTTGTTCCCATTGTAGGATATTTAGTTGAAAATGATAACCGATTTACTGGTTCAATTAAATATCAATTTCTATATTGGATGTTCTTGGCTAATATATGGTCACGATACAGTGGTCAAACAGATGCGCGATTAGATAAGGATATTTACATTATCAACAATTCAGAGAATATTATAGAGGAATTGGTTCAGGAAATTGAAGATAACCGCGGGAGACTTGAAGTAAAAGAAGCTGATATGGAAGGACGAACAGC
>CANFVI010000109.1 GCA_947450405.1 Flavobacteriales bacterium | reverse complement strand
TGTACGAATCGGAAATTGCCAAAAGAAAAACCTTTGCTATTATTTCGCATCCTGATGCTGGTAAAACTACCTTAACAGAGAAGTTTCTTTTATTTGGTGGTCAAATTCAAACAGCGGGTGCGGTAAAATCAAATAAGATTACCAAAACAGCTGCATCAGATTTCATGGAAATTGAAAAGCAACGTGGTATTTCGGTTGCAACTTCGGTAATGACATTTCCGTACAAAGAGAGTTGGGTTAATATTTTGGACACTCCCGGTCACAAAGATTTTGCTGAAGATACCTACAGAACATTAACGGCTGTAGACAGTGTAATTTTGGTAATTGACTGTGTGAAAGGAGTAGAAGAACAAACTGAACGCTTGATGGAGGTTTGTAGAATGCGCAAAACTCCGGTTATTGTGTTTATCAATAAAATGGACCGCGATGGTAAAGATCCATTCGATTTGTTAGATGAATTAGAAGAAAAATTGAACATTGGTGTTCATCCTTTGAGTTGGCCAATTAATGGCGGTAGAGACTTTAAAGGCGTATATTTATTGCATAATCAGTCGTTGAATTTGTTTGAAAGTAACAAAACAAAAAAAGCCGATGATATGATTAAAATTGATGGGGTAAACGACACTAAACTTGACGGAATTTTAAACGCGAAAGACGTTTCTAAATTGCGAGAAGACGTTGAACTCATAGAAGGAGTTTATGGCGATTTGGATATGGATTATTATCTCGATGCTCAAATTGCTCCTGTTTTCTTTGGTTCTGCTTTGAATAATTTTGGTATTCAAGAATTGTTAGATACGTTTGTTGAAATTGCGCCAAATCCATTGCCACGTGCCACATCTCTCAGAGAAGTTGCACCAAATGAACCTAAATTTTCAGGATTTGTTTTTAAAATACATGCAAACCTTGATCCAAAACACCGCGATAGAATTGCATTCTTGCGCGTTTGTTCTGGTAAGTTTGAGAGAAACAAAAACTACAAACACGTTCGTTTAGAAAAGCAATTCAAATTTGCAAATCCCTACATGTTTTTAGCCCAATCTAAAGAAGTGATGGAAGATGCATTTCCAGGCGATGTTGTAGGCTTGTACGATACTGGAAACTTTAAAATTGGAGATACCCTCACCGAAGGTGAAAACTTCACTTACAAAGGAATTCCAAGTTTTTCACCTGAGATTTTCAAAGAATTGATAAACCTAGATCCAATGAAAAGCAAGCAATTGGAAAAAGGCATTCAGCAATTAACCGATGAAGGATTGGCAAGTTTGTTTGTTCAAGAAATGGGTAGCCGAAAATTTGTGGGTACCGTGGGTGAACTTCAATTTGAGGTGTTGCAATATCGTTTAGAGCATGAATACAATGCCAAATGTAGGTTTGAAGCAAGGGTGATTAACAAAGCTTGCTGGATGACAGGATCTGAAGCCGATTTGAAAGACTTCATGAAATACCGTCAAAATAATATAGCGTATGATAAAGATGGTAGACCTGTGTTTTTGGCTGAAACTGGATATATTTTAAGAACAGCAATTGACAAATATCCGGATATCAAATTCCACACCACCAGCGAACATTAAATTCGGTACAAGTATCCAATTCCAAATACCCAACTATTTTGCCATGCTGAGGCTCCTGGTTTAACCAAATCCTTGTCGAAAAGGGCAATAAGTGTATAGTTGAAATTGACATATTTGGTGATTTTCGCCAAAATACTCATGTCTATACGACTGTCGAGCAAGGGTCGTTTAGATTGATAAGGTAAAAATCCCAAATAGTTGAATTTCATTGAGAAGATTTTGTTGGCATCAAGAAATTTATTTGCACCCATTTGAACCTGCATGCCTATTTCATTGTCAACAAATTGGCCTCTTTTTACCCTAGCAATGGTTTCTTCCTGCCTGCTGATATATAAATTTTGATTAATCAAATAGGTTTGCTTAAGAGCCAAATATCCCAAACGAACATAATAGGTTTGTCCGAATTTATTTTCAGTTCCAATTGCCAACTGGGTTTGACCTTGACTTAAAAAACTCGATGTAAGAGTTTTGGTTTCTCTCCCGGTTGCATCTTTTCCATACACAAATCCATTGAGCATTTGGGTCTGAAAATTCAAACCTCCATAAATGGATAATGAGGGATATTCGGGAAACTCATGACCGAATTTACTGTCGAGGAATAAGTTGTCTATATTTTTACGCATGCTCCAATATCCCTCACCAAAAATATCACTTTGCCTATTTGCAATTAGACCTAAGTTCATTTTTAAGGAATTATCCCAGCTCATTTTATTTTTTTTCAAATAGGCATAAGCATTTATAATTCCTGTTATTGTGATATTATTGGAAGCTCCACTCGACCAGTTTGGCGATGAGTTAGCCAGAGAAAAATTCGCTTTAAAATCTGCACCATATACCCAACTTTTGTTTTTTGAACTATCTTGGGTACGCTCTATGATTCCATCGTTAGACGAAATTAAAGAAAGTGCCGAAAAAAGGAAAGTTGTTATCATGTGTAAAGAGATTGGTGCAAAGTTTGTAATAAATTATGTAAACAAGTAGCAAAGGCTTTCCACAAATGTGAATTGCATAAAAAAAGGCCACCCAAGGGTGGCCTTTTTCAATTAGATAAAATTTTTATTAAGCAGATAAAGAACCGTTAAGTACTTTTTCAACCAAATCAGCAGCTTCGTGCAATGCAATTGCAGAGTACACTTTCAATCCGCTTTCATCGATAATTCTTTTAGCTTCTTCCGCATTGGTTCCTTGTAAACGAACAATGATAGGAATTTGTACTTCGCCAATTTTACGGTAAGCTTCAACAACACCATTTGCAACACGGTCACAACGAACAATACCACCAAAGATATTGATCAAAATTGCTTTTACGTTAGGGTCGCTCATGATAATTCTAAATCCAGCTTCAACAGTTTCAGCATTGGCAGTACCTCCAACATCTAAGAAGTTAGCTGGTTCACCACCGCTTAACTTGATAATGTCCATGGTTGCCATTGCCAAACCAGCACCGTTAACCATACAACCTACGTTTCCGTCAAGTTTTACATAGTTAAGGTTAAACTTGCCTGCTTCAACTTCAGTTGGATCTTCTTCAGCCAAATCGCGTAATTCTAAAAATTCTTTATGGCGGTACAAAGCGTTGTCGTCAAGATCAACTTTTGCATCAACAGCAATAATGCGGTCGTCGGAAGTTTTTAACACCGGGTTAATTTCGAACATGGCAGAATCTGTTTCGTCGTATGCTCTGTATAGCGCAGTTACGAAAGTTACCATTTCTTTGAATGCTTTTCCTTCAAGACCCAAATTGAATGCAATTTTACGTGCTTGGAAAGGTTGTAAGCCTGTAGCTGGGTTGATCCATTCTCTGTGAATTTTTTCAGGAGTATGTTCCGCAACTTCTTCAATATCCATTCCACCTTCGGTGGTATAAATGATTACGTTTTGTTTCTTTTGACGGTCAAGAAGAACACTCATGTAGTATTCTTTAGGTTCATTCGCGCCAGGGTAGAATACATCTTGGGCAACCAAAACTTTGTTTACCAATTTTCCAGCTTCGCCTGTTTGGATTGTTACCAAAGTGCCACCCAACATGTTTTGTGCAATTTCAGCAGCTTGATCTGCAGATTTTGCTACTTGCACGCCACGTTGCTCTGAGCCTTGAATTTTACCTTTTCCTCTTCCTCCAGCATGGATTTGGGCTTTCACCACACACCAACCACTGTCGAATTCAGTTTTTACACGCTCTGCAGCTGCTTTTGCTTCCGCAGGAGTTTCTGCAACAAATCCGTTTTGTACGGCAACACCGTATTTTTTTAAGATTTCTTTTGCTTGATATTCATGTATGTTCATAAGATCTTTTCCAGATATTTTGCTATTTCGCTTGCAAAAATAACTAACTTTGAGCCCATTCCATAAACATTTTACTAAAACATCGTGATTTCCTGTAAGAATCTTCAAAAAAATTACAACCAACTAGCCGTTTTAAAAGGCATTGACCTTGAAATTTACGCGAAAGAAATTGTTTGTATCACTGGCGAAAGCGGCGCAGGGAAAAGCACTTTGTTGCATTTGTTGGGCACACTTGATGCACCAACAGCAGGTAAAATATTTTTCGAACAAAAAGACATTTCTTCTCTCAAAGGAAATCAACTTGCCGATTTTAGAAATAAAAACATAGGATTTGTATTTCAATTTCATCAACTCATACCAGAGTTTTCAGCCATCGAAAATGTAATTGTGCCCATGCTCATTGCAAAAAAATCAATGAACGAAGCCAAAGCTGAAGCAATTCGAATACTCACATATTTAGGACTTGGCGAACGCTTAGAGCATAAGCCATCGCAATTGTCGGGCGGAGAGCAACAACGTGTTGCCATTGCAAGGGCATTAATCATGAACCCTAAAGTAATTCTTGCCGATGAACCAAGCGGCAATTTAGACTCGAAAAATGCAAAGTTTATTCATGAATTATTTTTCAAAATGAGGGATGATTTTAACCTAACCTTTATCATTGTTACACACAATCCAGAATTAGCCCAAATGGCCGATCGTCAAATTGTATTGAAAGATGGTCAACTTGCTAGCTAAAGAAACCCAATTACCCTCATAAATAAAAAAGGCTGTTTCATTTGAAACAGCCTTTTCTTTATATCAATTTCAAAAATTGAATGTTTAATCTTGACGCAAGGTTCTGCGGTCTTTACCATTCCAACCAACAGAAAGACCCCAACGCATTCCATAAGTGCTCGGCATAAAGAAGATGTTAATTGGCAAGTTTAATTTTCCAGAACGGAAAGTTTTACCCGCCGCAAATAAGAATCCAGTAGTGATGGTTGTATTTCCACGGCTGTCAGGATGTTCTATTACTGAGGGCATATTGCCGTTGTTACTTGATGTATATCTTGCTTCATAAGCCTTTGCGTCATCAGAACCTAACATGTAAAAAGTTCCATTTTCAGAATAACCTTTGGCATAATTTCCAACAGAAAAGTTTGGACCAAATGCAAATTCCCAACCTGTTGTATTGTTACGAATTCCATTTAAGAAGTTAATACTTGGAATAAATCTACCTTGATCTAATCCAGTAATCATAGGTACAAATTCAAACAGCGCTTGGAAATTTCCTTCATTTAGATATTGTTTTTCAAATTGGTAACCAAATTGGAACATGGCAGCAACTGAACCATAACCACCTGCATATCCACCTTTGTCTTCTGCTGCTTTTAAAACAGCAGCTCCAACACCTGTTAAAAACACACCACCCATTCTTGGGCCATCATTTTGCAAACGCAATTCGTATGGATTGTTAATTGAATTATCCAATTCAGACACTTTGGTTAATTTATCAACCATGTCTTTGTCGTTTGGTTGATCAAATAATTCGTTCAACACAATACGGATCATTTGAAAGTCGTTGCCTTGAATTAATAAAAACTCACGGGTCTTCATTTTTTCAAATACACCTTTGTTTACATCTAACACCCTAAAAGTTACAGCAATGTTATTACCCAATTCTGAAATAGAACCGGTAATCATTTTGTCTACTTTTAATCTTTTTCCAATGTCTTGCAAACAAATTTTAGAAAAACAGCCATTCAATTTTAATGTATCTCTTTTTGCTAAATATTCAATGTCGTATTTGTCCATTACTTC
>CANFVI010000108.1 GCA_947450405.1 Flavobacteriales bacterium | reverse complement strand
TTTGTTTGCCACTACTTTAAAGAATTTCAACATTGGAATTACAGAAGTTTGCATAGAAAAGCTTGCCGAAGGAATTTACTATTCGAGTATCTACTTTGTACAAGACGGTTTAACCATGCAAGTTGATTCCAGAACTTCTGATGCCATTGCCATGGCAATGAAATTTAAATGTCCCATCTTTGTTACCCAAGCCATCTTAGATGAGGCAGGATTCGAAGAAGACGAAAAAGATACAGATATTGATGAACCGGGTCGTCAAACCGAGGAAGAAATGCCTCAAGAATCTAAATCAGAGGAGAAAACACCTTTCGGCGAATTCACCATTCAAGAATTAGAATCGATGTTGGAAGAAGCAATCAACATTGAAGATTACAGCAAAGCTGCCCGTTTGCGTGATGAAATTGCAAAACGTAAATAAGGTTATTTTACTGTTGTTTCTATCTGTGTTAACAACAACCTTAGTTTATTCTAAACTAGCCCACAAAGAATTATTGGAGAATTTATTACAAGGTAAATGGCAATATTTTTCTGTAGATAAAGGTGGCAAAAGTGTTGCAACTTTTACTGAGGCAGACACTATGGTAATAGCAATGTTGAATAAATCTCTTACAGACTCATTTTGCAATCATACCCAGAAATCTAAAATCGCACTGAACAAAATCAATCTTAGTTTTGCTTATAAAATCCCCACAATAAAAAAAGATGCATTTGGATTGGCAGAACTAATTCCAGTTCCATTTGATTCTTCAAGTTTTGGGGTAGCACTGAAATTTCGTTATTCAAACAAAAGTATTTCAAGCACTTCACAAACTAGGATATTCAATCTTCACAAGTTTCAAAATGATACCTTAGTCATTAGAGAAGGTGCATTGTTTTTTAGATATATCAGAAAATAACCATTACATTTTACAATCACCATGACTTACTTTTTATTAGACGGCAAAGAAATCACAGCAAGCACCCCTGCCCTTTCATTATCGGCAAGATCATATCGCTATGGCGATGGCTTCTTTGAATCTATGAAACTAAGTGAAGGCAGATTGCAACATGGATATTTGCATCAGCAGCGCATTGACAAATCCTTGATGCTTTTGCACATGGATTTACCAGCGTGTTTTGCAACTACATCATTGGAAGATGTCATTGAGTCGTTTTGCAAGTCGAAAGACATATACAATGCCCGCATTCGTTCGTCGTTTTTGAGGGAAGCGGATGGTTTTTACCAACCTAAAAATCAGTACACACAAAGTGTGATTGAAATTACTCCCATTGATTACAGTGGATATCCTTTAAATATTGAGGGACTTAAAATTGGCAATTACAAGGAGCTCACGAAGAATTCAAACTTCACGAGCACATTGAAAACCACATCGGCCTTGACTTATGTAATGGCGGGAATTTATGCCAAAACAAACGACTTCGACGAATGTGTGATTTACAATGAATTGGGAAATGTATGTGAAGGCATTTCATCCAACATTTTCATGGTATCAGGCGAGTTTATTTCTACTCCGCCGTTGTCGGAATATTGCGTTGATGGGGTGATGAGAAAAATCGTGATTCAACAGGCCCAATCATACGGATATCAAATGAGCGAACACCGCATCACCGAAATAGATCTAAGCGCCGCCGATGAAATCTTCTTCACCAGTGCCACCCGTGGCATCCAATGGGGCGGTAACTACATGGGCAAATCGTTGAAGAACAATATCAGCAAGGTGCTGAGCGAGAGATTGTGATGGGTGTGTAGATTTCAAAAAGAAATCTATACTTTTGCGTCAACCCATTATTTGAATTATTTTGAAATTTATTAAATTAGAGGATACAAACATTAAAGCGACAACGCTTTTCTTTGCTATTCTTGCGCTCAATTTACTAATTAAAGGTATGTTTTTGGGAGCCAATTCTTTGGCCGGAGATGAACCCTTTAGTGTTTACCATTCACAAATGAGCTTGTCTGCTATCATTCGATTGTTGGCAGAAGGAAATAATCCCCCATTATATGAAGTTCTCTTACATTTTTGGATTAAATTATTTGGCATATCTGAATTTTCTGTGCGCTTCCCGTCCCTCCTATTCAGTACAATCACCGTTGGTTTTATTTATAAAATTGGCGATAAGTTTTTCAATAGAAACATAGCTTTATTGTCAAGTTTGATTTTTATTTTCTCTAATTATCATATTTATCTAGCCCACGAATCCAGAACATATACCTTACTCGGAATGTTGACATCGATTTCTATGTACTACTACATGGGAATTATTAAAGCTACTTTTATAGCAGAAAATAAGATACCAACTTCAAACTTTGTTATGTTGGGCATAGTTGATGCGCTACTTGGGTATTGTCACTATTTTGGATTATTAATTCTGTTTGTACAATTTATTTATGTGTTCATTTATTTTCAAATAATTCGTACCCAATTAAAAAACTTGCTGCTTACAACTCTAATTATTTTCCTCTTATACTTGCCGAATATTCCAACAATCATTCACCGATTTCAAGCATCATCTGGAGGGACATGGATAACGCCATTAGATGGGTTAAATAGTTTATACAACATGTTGATGTATTTTTCAAACGCACCGTTGGTAACGGTATTTGTTTTGATTGTATGGATCTCCGCCATTATTTATTTTTTCTCTCAAAAATCAAAAAAAATCAATCCCCTAAATGGATTTGTGGTGTTTTGGTTTTGCATGATTTTTTTAGGGATGTATTTTGTATCCTTCAAAACACCCATTTTCCTAGATCGGTATTTGATGCCTTCTGCCATTGCCTTTCCAATACTGATTGCCATCGCTTGCAATTATATACTCAAAACCAAAAAATGGAACATTGCCATAAGTATGGCCATGGGAATTTTATTCATATCAACTGTGAATCCTGTATCTTCAAACCAATTAGAAATAAGAGAGTGTGTAACTAAATTAAAACAATTGAAAAAACAAAATACGGTTGTTTACATTTGTCCAGACTGGCTAGATTTGAATTTCGCCTATTATTACAATCAATCTTATTTCAAAGATTACAATGATCAACAAATTAAAAAGAACATTTACAAATATTTGGGCTCAGATCAGATTTTCCCTATTCAAAACAGCAAACAAATTAATCTTCAAAAATTAAATAAAGCGAAGCACATCATATATTTAGATGATGCCTCAAATATCCATTATCCAAAAAACAAGATTAAAGAACAATTAGATCAATATTTTAGATTAAAACGGTGCATTTCATTCAAAAAGAATTACACCCTTTATGAATTCGATTTAGAATAGTTTTTATCCTTAAATTTGTAACCAGTTTATGGTTCAATCGATCAATTTTAAGGGAAGTCATCTCGATAAGTTACTTGCAGAGGGAAAGTATCGGATGAATAACCAAATGACCACCTGCGATTATATCATAACCGAAAACATTGAACTCCTCAATGTCATTTGGGCACGTTACCTCGTTTACGAAGTAAAGGATCTTCTCAAACACAAGATTTATAAAAACGCCAAGAAATTCAAAGTCACCATCACCGATTTTGTTTTAACCGACGAAATAAGAGCCCTGGCTCAAAAGTATTGCGACTCCCGTAAAATTGAAGTCACCTTTGAAGATACTTATTTCCTGAACGAAGAAAACATCAATCCCTTCGAAACAAAAACATTGCTCGTTCACGACGGTGACAAACTCATTGCAGTAGGTTATTTTGATGAGGGACTTGATGCCATCATGGGACTGAAAAACATTTTCGACCCCGATTATGCCAAATACAGCCTAGGAAAACTCATTATGATCTACAAAATGCAATATTGCATTGAACGACAAATGAGCTTCTACTACCCTGGTTACATTGCCTGTGAAAGTGATGTATTTGATTACAAATTGTTCTTCGATAAAAACGCAATCCAATTAAAACTCAACGGGTATTGGATCAACTACAACCAATTCGAAAACAAAGACGATGCAATTAGCGCCCATTACATGCGCTACGAACTCAAACGCCGCGACGAAAGCGATACGGAGAGTTAAGTTTCGTGAAGATTCACTTGGAATTTAATGAATATCATAAATCCCTCAACAATAACTTTAAATTTGTAACTTTGTATAGTGGAAGAACAAGGCTACATAGAAGTTAAAATTGATGGCAAGGTTGGTAATAAGTCAATTAAACCCATTGATATTGACATTGCTGAGATCAAAGAAATTATCAGCGATGTTGAAACATTCTTGTACCCAACAAGAACTGAAAAAGCTGAACGTCCACATATATCATATAAAATCGAAGAAGGCTCGGCACGCGACTTATTTTATCTACCTATTTCAGGTGTTCTATTATTTAATGGATTAAGCACTGAAATTAAATCCAGAGGAAACATTGACTTTCTGGATAATAAAAGAGCAGAAATTATAGATAAGTTTCAGAGAAAAGCTTTAGAGAGTAATTTAGAAATTTCCTTTATCAGCTCATCTGCAATTGACCCAATATTAAAAATCAATAAAGACACGTCATACTTCAAAATTGCTGCCAATTATATTGAAACAGAGTTTGTACTTTATGGCAAAATAAATGAAGAAGGTGGCAATAATCCTAATTTTCATCTTTTGACAAAGGAATATGGAAAATTGGTTGTTAGCGCTTCTGAGCAACAGTTATTGGAAGGCGAAAAGCGCTTATTTAAAATTTATGGAGTAAGAGCCAAAGGCAAACAAAACCTTACAGATGGAAAACCTTTTGACCTAAAATTAATTGATTACATTACGTACAATCCAAATTTTGACGAGCACAAATTAGACTTGCTTATCAAAAGAGCCTCCATTAAGTTGAATGCAATATCGAATGTAGATAACTGGCTCCTAGAAATTAGAGGAGGCGTTAATGGATAGCGTCTTACTTGACACATCTTTTTGTATTCGCCTACTCAAAAGCAATGATGATCTGCATCAAAATGCAAAAGACTATTTTAAATATTTCTTGGAAAAGAAAATTGAAATTTACCTGTCATCAATAGTTGTCGCTGAGTATTCCGTTAAAGACGATCCGGCTAATCTGCCTTTGGAATTTGCAAAGATTATACCCTTCGATTTTTTCGACGGTAAAACAGCTGGTGAATTTCATTCTATTTTGCTAAATAATAAAGAACAGATTGCAAATTTAGAAAGGAATGTTATAAAGGATGATTGTAAATTAATAGCACAGCTGTTCAATAGAAATATTAATGGCTATATTACCAATGACCGCAAATCTTTCAATCAAATAATAGCACCTATACAGTCTTCGAAAAAATTTGCTATAGAATTAATTGATTTAGCTATTCCCTTAAAAGATTTCAAAGGGGAACTGTTTTAAGTAATTGATCATCAATTACACAATCTAATTATGTTATCTATTCAATTATTGAATTGATTATCAAATTCCCTAATAGGATAAATATATTGCCTAAAAAGAACGACGAATTACAAGTAACTTATCTCAATACTTGCACAGTCCCCTTAAAATGCTCTGATATCGAATTTGTTACGGTATTAACTTTAACTCCAATTGCGTACGCATATACTCCGTTAGGGACAATTTGCCCTTGGTATGTTCCATCCCATGGCTCTACTCCATCATAGATTTTTTCGCCCCAATTACTGTAAATTCTCATGTAAATAATTTTACACGATGCGCATTGGGCTTGAAACATTTCATTTATTTGAGGTCCATTTCCATTAGGAGTGAAAACATTTGGAATCCATACGGGTTTGAAACATCTGTTCAATGGTAAAACTGT
>CANFVI010000107.1 GCA_947450405.1 Flavobacteriales bacterium | reverse complement strand
CTAAAGGAGCGCCTGAACGAATTCCATAGTCAATTAATTCATCTTTCGTTGCTGGCCATGGAGCGTCGTCCAAATAACTAACCAATTCAAGTGTCCAATACATAAGCTTTTTATTTTAAGTTTTAATTTAGCGCGAAAATATATTTTTATTTGTATAAAACAACACCATTTTTGTAATCATTTTATTATGCACCCAGATTGGCAAGACAAACTTCATCTTTATTGTGAACTAAATAGCAGCCCAGAACAGCAATATCTCAAAGATGTTACTGCATTTACTTGGCGAAACATGTTAAATGCCAGACAATTGAGTGGAAAGCTGCAAGGCCAGCTTTTGTCTATGTTAGTTGCACTTAAAAATCCACAATGTATTTTAGAAATAGGAACATTTACAGGGTATGCAACAGCATGTCTTACCGAAAACGCATCTAAAGAAACTCAAATTCATACCATTGAAGCCGATTTAGAAACCGCTTTTAAAACAAAATCATTCTGGAAAAACTATGATTTTATGAAAAAAGTTCAATTTCATGAAGGCCCTGCACTTGAAATTTTGCCCCTTTTGAATTTAAACCCTGATTTTATCTTTGTAGATGCCGACAAGCATAATTATATCAATTACTTCAACATGTGCTTCCCATTGTTACAAAACGGTGGAATCATGCTGTTCGACAATACGCTTTGGAGTGGAAAAGTTTTAGAAAATGATTTTCTACTAAACGACAAAGACACAAAAAACATGCACACATTTAACCAAGAAATTGCAAAATGCACAAATTGGAAAACACTTTTGTTGCCTATTCGCGATGGGTTAACAGCAGTAATTAAAAATTAACCGCGCAGTTTATCGAGCAAATTGCTCAAAATTTCTGCTTCATCTTGTGTTATGGATGTTACTTTATTATTAAACTCAACCATAATTGGATCAATTAAATTCAACATATTAAGTCCATCTTCGGTAATCCTAATATTCATTTTACGTCTGTTATCTCCATCAATACAGCGATCAATTAGTTTGCGCGTTAACAACCGGTCGCACAATCTTGTTAAATCAGGGTTTTTATCTAGCATTACAGATTTTATATCGGAGGGATTTAATGCCTCTGGATATTTTCCCCTGAGAATGCGCAAAACATTATATTGCTGAGGTGTTAAATTGTGGTTCTTGAATACATCACGCAGATGATTGCTCAGCCATCCATCGGTGAACATGATATTTACTATTGCCTTGTGTATGGCAGATGTAAATTTATCTTGTTTTAACTCTTCTTCAATTTTCACAACAATACAAATGTAAATACTAAATAATTATAAATATAGTATCTCAATCAATCATTAATGATTATTACCTTTGTACTGTGAATATTTCTTTTCAAAATAGCCTCGAATACGCGAATGATTGCGACAAAAACGATTCACTAGCAAAGTTTAGAGATCAATATATCTTTCCAGTGAATGAAAAAAATGAAACCCAAATTTATTTTTGTGGGAATTCACTTGGTTTGCAACCTAAAACGGCAAAAGAAGCCTTAAATATTGAATTAGAAGATTGGGGAAAATGGGGTGTTGAAGGACATTTTCACGGAAGAAAACCTTGGTTTCATTACCATAAGTTTTTAACCGAGCATGCAGCTGAGGTGGTAGGAGCCAAACCAATTGAGGTTGTTGTAATGAATCAATTAACCGTAAACCTACATTTGTTAATGGTAAGTTTTTACCGTCCCTCAAAAGAAAAATACAAAATTATTATGGAGGCAGGCGCCTTCCCTTCCGATATGTATGCCATTGAGAGCCAGGTAAAACACCATGGTTTCGATTACAACGACGCGGTTATCGAATTGGTTCCAAGAGAAGGTGAATTTACTTTAAGAACTGAAGATATTTTAAAAGCCATTGAAGACAATGCTTCGGAATTGGCCTTGGTTTTCTTTAGTGGTGTTCAATATTATACGGGTCAATATTTCAATATTCCTGAAATAACTAAAAAAGCCCACGAAGTTGGCGCAATTGCAGGATTTGATTTGGCTCATGCAGCGGGAAATTTGAATTTGAAACTACACGATTGGGATGTAGATTTTGCGGCGTGGTGTTCTTATAAATATTTAAATAGTGGTCCTGGAAATGTTTCAGGTATTTATATTCACGAAAAACATTGTACAAATCCAGAAACTCCAAGATTTTCAGGATGGTGGGGATATCAAGAAAACAAAAGATTTTTAATGGAAAAAGGATATATTCCTGAAAATGGAGCTGCTGGTTGGCAATTGTCAAATGCACCCGTTTTTGGAATGGCTGTTCATTTGGCTTCACTTGAATTATTTCATCAGGCCGGAATTGAAAACCTAAGAAATAAAAGCATTGTTTTAACAAACTACCTAGAATTCATACTAGAAGATGCAAAAAGCCAGAATGCCAATCTGTCATTTGAAATTATAACTCCAAAAAATGAACGTGGTGCACAACTTTCATTGCTCACTGATTCAACCGGAAAAGCACTATTTGACCACCTTATCCATCATAATATCATAGCAGATTGGAGAGAGCCAAATGTGATTAGAATTGCCCCAACTCCAATGTATAACTCATTTTTAGATGTTTATTTATTAGGAAAAGCAATGCTTTCATTTTCAAATAAATAGTTGCCATTCTAAAAATAATTTTAAATGTCATACTGCCATTTTATCAGTTCTATCAATTTTTTTCTATTTCCTGTCGCCTTTTTTATTTCAATTGTTTGTAAAATTGTAGTTTTGCAGCCAATTCGTATTTTGGTGCGATTATTGAAACAACCTTTTATATTTTAGAATGACCGAAGAACGCAAAACCCCAGAAAATAAGCCGAGTGGCCGAAAATTTAATTATTATTGGATATACGGTATTTTATTTATTGTTTTTCTAGCCTTGAGCTTCTTGCCTAAGGGTTCAGGACAAGCAACGAGTTGGAACGAAGTTAGAGACATGGCTATCAAAGGCGATGTGAAAAAATTAGTTCTCGTGAACGACCGCATAGTTGAAGTATTTTTAACACAAGAAGCTTCTCAACAAAAAAGTTATTCAAACGCACAGAAAAAAGATGATCTTTTTGGTCAAGCCGAACCAAATTTTAGTTTCGAAATTGAAAAAGGATTCTTTAACAATGAATTTCAAGAGTTAAAAAGTGATATTATTAAGGCAGGTAAAAATCCAAATGATTTAACTGTTCAATTTGTAAGTCAAAGTGATATTTTTGGTCAGCTATTTCAATGGGTATTCTTCATAGCTATTTTCTTGGTTTTCTGGAATCTTATGTTCAAGAAAATGGGAGGCGGCGGAGGCGGCGGAGGTCCTAATATATTCAGTATTGGACGTTCAAGAGCTCAATTATATGATAAAGACACCAAAGTAAATATTTCATTTAAAGATGTTGCCGGCTTGGAAGAAGCAAAAGAAGAAGTAATGGAAATCGTTGATTTCCTAAAAAATCCAAAAAAATATACTGATTTAGGTGGTAAAATTCCAAAAGGAGCCCTACTTGTAGGCCCTCCAGGTACTGGTAAAACTTTGTTAGCCAAAGCAGTGGCAGGCGAAGCTGGTGTTCCGTTTTTCTCTTTGTCAGGTTCTGATTTCGTAGAAATGTTTGTCGGTGTTGGAGCAAGTCGTGTACGTGACCTTTTCAAGCAAGCAAAAGAAAAAGCGCCTGCAATTATTTTCATTGATGAAATTGACGCTATTGGTAGAGCAAGAGGTAAAAATTTAATTCAAAACTCAAACGATGAGCGTGAAAATACTTTGAACCAACTTCTTGCCGAAATGGATGGCTTTGGAACTGATTCAGGAGTTATCATTTTGGCTGCTACAAACCGTGCTGATATCCTAGACAGCGCATTGATGCGTCCAGGTCGTTTCGACAGACAAATCAGTGTCGACAGACCCGATATTGTAGGTAGAGAACAAATATTTAAAGTACATCTTAAACCATTAACAAAACTGAATGCAGATGTTGATGTGCATAGATTGGCAGCTCAAACTCCTGGTTTTGCTGGCGCAGAAATTGCTAATGTGTGCAATGAAGCAGCGTTAATTGCAGCCCGCCATGGTAAAGATCAAGTTTCAATGAAAGATTTCCAAGATGCAATTGACAGAGTCATTGGCGGATTGGAAAAGAAAAATAAAATTATTTCTCCTGAAGAAAAGAAAATTGTTGCCTATCATGAAGCCGGACACGCCGTTGCGGGTTGGTTCCTTGAATTTGCAGATCCACTACTAAAGGTTTCTATAGTTCCACGTGGTGTTGCAGCTTTGGGATATGCACAATATCTTCCAAAAGAGCAATATTTATATCGTACTGAACAGTTAATTGATAGCATGTGTATGACTCTTGGAGGCCGTGTAGCTGAACAAATTTTCTTCGGGAAAATTTCTACTGGCGCACAAAATGACTTGGAAAGAATTACCAAATTAGCATACAGCATGATTACCATTTACGGTATGAGTACCAAAGTTGGAAATGTAAGTTTTAACGACCCAACAGGCGAGTATGGCTACCAAAGACCATATTCGGAACAAACAGCACAAATCATTGATCAGGAAGTAAGAGAATTGATTGATAGTGCTTACAAGCGAACCATTGAACTATTGATGGAGAAAAAATCTCAAGTTGAAGCAGTTGCATTAGAATTGCTCGACAAAGAAATTATTTTCAAGTCAGATTTAGATAGAATTATTGGTAAACGTCCTTTTGCAGAAGATGAAGACATTACAGCTACAATTGCGGCTGCGAATTTAACTGATAGCGAAAAAACCGAACCAAAATTAACAGCAGCTGAATCTACAATTTCTGAAACGCCTATGGCTATTGAACCAAGTAAAGAATCTAATGTCGTTGATAGCAATATAAACACTTCTGAAACATCCAATTCTAGCACAACAGAAGAAACTTCAAGTTCATCAGAAGAATCGAATAAAACCGAATAAAAAAAATCCAACTAATACTAAAAAGAGGTGCAATTCAATAATTGCACCTCTTTTTTTATTCGTCTAATCCCTATAATTAGTCTAACCTAATTCTTGCAATTGGATTAACTTGGCATACAATCCACCTTTTGCTATCAATTCTTGATGTTTACCAATTTCAATAATTTTACCTTTTTCCAACACAACTATTTTATCTGCATGCATCACAGTGCTCAACCTATGCGCCACGACTAAGCTCGTGCGATTGCGCATAAGGCTCTCTAAAGCCATTTGGACTGCCTTTTCGCTCTGAGAGTCCAAAGCAGATGTTGCTTCGTCTAAAATCAAAATTTCAGGGTCTTTCAACAATGCGCGCGCAATAGATAGTCTTTGCTTTTGACCACCGCTCAATTTTCCACCACGCTCACCTATTTCAGACTCATACCCTTTTTCCATTTCCATTATAAAATCATGGGCATAAGCCGCTTTGGCAGCAGATTGAACTTGATCCATTGTTAAATCTGGTCTTCCAAGAGCAACATTATTACGAATTGTATCATTGAATAAAATACTCTCCTGATTTACAATACCCACCAATTGCCTTAAATCTTCCTGATTGAATTCACGAATATCAACTCCGTCCAATAAAATTGCACCAGAAGAAACATCGTAAAATCTAGCTATTAAGTCTGTAATTGTAGTTTTACCCGCACCGGAAGGGCCAACAAAAGCAATGGTTTCACCTTTATTTATTTTGAGCGACACATTACTGAGTACTTCACTTCCCTCAACATAAGAAAATCCAACATTTGCCAATTCTAACGTACTTTCAAATTTTGGATTTTTGGGATTTTGAGGATCTTCAACCACCACTGGGGCGGTAACCAATTCTTGGATTCTTTCCAAACTCGCCATTCCCTTCTGTGCAGCATAT
>CANFVI010000106.1 GCA_947450405.1 Flavobacteriales bacterium | reverse complement strand
TTTCCAATGTCTTGCAAACAAATTTTAGAAAAACAGCCATTCAATTTTAATGTATCTCTTTTTGCTAAATATTCAATGTCGTATTTGTCCATTACTTCATACTGGCCTATACGGATTAACTCATTGATTAGGTATTGAATAACTTGCTGTTGGTTCATTTGATGCGCGCGACTGTCGAAGTCTACAACGGCAATACTTGGTTTTGTGGTTTCAGCGGTTTGTGACTTTAAATGATTAATATTTAATATCAAAAATGCGAAAATTAACAAAGAATTAATGACAATTTTTTTCATATTTTATGTTTTGTTTATATAGCAAATATCATATTAAAAATATTTGTAAACAAATATTTGAAAATGCCAAAACACTAAAAAAATATAAAAAACCTTGTTTAAAAGGGAAAAAAGAGCATTTTTGTTGTGGAGTTTTGTAAATTGTATAAAAATTACGTTTTCATTATTAAAATTCCTTAAAATCAAATAAACAATTACGGATTAGCGCAAAAAAATAATTATGACAGAAAGAAAATTCCAAATGGCATTTGTTGAATTATTGAAGAATTCAGTACCACCTCACATTAATATGGCAGAAGAATTGAGCAGCCGAATGTCAATGAGCCTTGATAGTATTTACCGTAGATTGCGTTGTGAAACAGACTTTTCTCTAGAAGAAACTTTGCAAATAGCGGAACAATTCAATATTTCTATTGCCAATTTAATTGCTTCTCATACCAATATGGTGACGTTTAGGGCAAATAATTTGAATGATAAATCAGATTCTTTTGCGGGTTATTTGAGAATATTGCATGCCGATTTAGATTGGTTGCGCAGTTCTCAAAATGCCTCAGTTACTTATGCAGCTGAAGACTTGCCTGTTTTTTATAATTTCTTTTTCCCAGAATTGGCTAGATTTAAAATGTGTTATTGGAATAAGTCTACACTGAATTCTCCAGCTTTTCAGGGTTTAAGTGTTGAGGATGTTGCAGTGCCTGATAATTGGGCTGCTGAAGCCGCCAAAATTAGAGAAGCATTTATGAGGATTCCATCAACTGAAATTTGGCATGAAGACACGTTAAAAAGTACCCTAAAGCAAATACAATTTTATTGGGCCGCAGGATTTTTTAAGAGCCAAGAAACATACTTAAATATTCTGAATGAATTAATTCAACTGATTGAAATGGTGAAAAAACAGGCTGAAGTTGGTAAAAAATACAATCCAATAACAAAGGAATATTCAGAAATGGATTATACCCTTTACGCCTGTGATTTAATGATAGGGAACAATTGCGTTTTCTTGAAATCAGAAAATAAAAGTGCAAGTTACTTGGGGTATAATACCTTTAACTTTATTCAAACTAAGAATGATTATTTTAACCGCCAAACCGAAGAATGGTTAAATAACCTAATTTCTAAAAGTGATAAGGTGAGTCAAATTTCTGAAAAAACCAGAAATCAGTTTTTTATGAATTTATTATCATACATAGAACGGATAAAAGTACAAATTCTTTAAAAACATGTCCGCAACGCCAGAGCAAATACTGCTCAAATATTGGAAATACAATCAGTTTCGGCCGGGTCAAATAGAAATTATTCACGCTATTTTGAACCAACAAGATGTATTGGCATTGTTGCCAACTGGCGGTGGTAAAAGTATTTGTTTTCAAGTTCCTGCATTGATATTAGGTGGATTAACCCTTGTGGTTTCTCCATTAATCGCCCTGATGAAGGATCAGGTAGATGGACTAAAAGACAAGGGCATCTCTGCCATATACATTCACAGCGGACAAACCTGGTCGGAAATAAAACTCATCATGGAAAATGCCTTAAAAGGGCATTACCAATTGCTTTATGTGTCGCCGGAGAGATTAACTTCTAAAAATTTTGAGGGATATCTAGAAAATTTGCCCATAAAACTATTGGTTGTTGATGAAGCACACTGTGTTTCTATGTGGGGGAAGGATTTTCGTCCTTCGTTTCTCAAGATTTCACAAGTTAGAAAATTCATTCCCAAGGTGCCTATTTGCGCATTTACAGCAAGTGCTCCCCAATGGATTCAAGATGATGTAATTCAAGGATTGGCGTTACGCAATGTTCAAATTCATCAAGGAGCTTTTGACAGGAATAATCTTGTTTTTTATGCAATTGAAACTGAAAATAAAAGTGGTGTTTTATTAAATTCCCTTCAAAAATCGCAAGGTTGTTGCATCGTTTTTTCAAATACCAGAAGGGAAGTACAAGAAATTGCAAGATTTCTGGTGAAAAACAATATTTCCGCGCATTTTTACCATGGTGGATTGGATTCAGTTACAAGGTCAAAGCGACAACAAGAGTGGATTCAAAACAAAGTGCGTGTGATGGTTTGTACCAATGCATTCGGCATGGGTGTAGATAAGCCTGATGTGCGTTGTGTGTATCACATGATGCCGTCGGCAACGCCAGAAGATTACTACCAAGAAGCAGGTAGGGCAGGTAGAGATGGCAAATTGAGCTATTGCGTTATGCTCTACCAACACCAAGATTGGAGCCAATTATTTAGACATGTTGAGAATCAACATCCCTCAGAACAAGCATGCAACAGGGCTTATCATGCAATCATGAATTCCGTTGGAATAGCTCCAGGATATGGGTATCAAGTATCATATCCCGTAGATTTTCAGAAAATTGCAGACAATTATAAAATCCCAATGTTTGAGCTATATTATGCTGCCAAAGCAATTGAGTCAATGGGACAATGGCAACTGAGTGAAGGTGTGAAAACACCTTCGAGGGTTAAGTTTATTTATGATTTCCAATCGGTTTACGACTTTAAACTGCGTTATCCGTTATACGAACCTATTATTGATGTCTTACTAAGGTCTTTTGGAGGGATATTTGATTCGCATGCAATTATTTATGAGGTACAATTGGCAAAAAGAGTGAGGGCTACAGAAACCCAAATTATTCAATGGTTAACCCAATTGCACAAATCTAAAATGATAGAGTATTTACCCAGAACGGAAGATCCTTTGATTACCCTTTTGGAAGACCGTTCCATGTATCCCTCATTTAAAATGTCGGTCATTCAAGAGCTTAAAGCCAGGAGAATGAATGCGGTGCAAAAAATGGAAAAATATAGCGGGATACAGGATTGCAGGTCGGCTTTTTGGATTGAACACTTTACGAAAATCCATAATGAACCATGTGGTCAATGCGATAATTGTAAAAAATACGAATTGAAGCCCTCAGTTTTAACTATTCAAAACCAAATATTTCAATTGCTTGCAAGTGAAATATCATTAGAAGATTTTTCTTTAAATGTGCCACACCAATTTAAGGAAGATTATTTTGCGGTATTGAATGAACTAATTGATAGAAAGAAAGTATGCAAAACGGAAAATAATCTATTATTTTTGAGCGCTTGAAAATTCTTTTTACTGTAACAAACGATTTAAATTACGACCAACGAATGAACAGAATTTGTTCAACATTGGCCGAAGCCGGAGCCGATGTTTGGCTCATTGGTCGTTTGAAAAAAGATTCAATTCCGTTAACAGATAAGTCTTACCAACAAAGAAGATTGAACTGTGTTTTTCAGTCGGGGAAATTGTTTTATGTAGAATTCAATATTCGCTTGTTTTTTTATCTGATTTTTCAATCTTTTGATAAATTGTGCTCGATAGATTTGGATACAGTTTTGCCCGGGTTGGCGGTTTGTAAAATGAAAAATAAAAAACATTTTTACGATGCCCATGAAATGTTTCCTTATGTTCCTGAGGTAATTAATAGGCCTAATGTTCAGAAATTTTGGATGTGGGTTGAAATGTTAACTTTCAAATATTCGAACACGGTTTATACGGTGGGTGGCGCAATTGCCGATTGGTTTCATCATAAATACAACAAACAAGTTTCTGTAGTGAGAAACATGCCAGTTATTTCAGAAACAACAAAAACTTGCGATATCGATTTACCCAACGAACCTTTTATTTTATATCAAGGAGCATTGAACGAGGGCCGAGGGCTAGAAATTTTATTGGAGGTTTTGGTTGAAACAAACTATCATTTGGTTATTGTGGGAGAAGGCGATTTGAGTTCCGTTTTAAAGACAAGAACTAAGGAATTAAAGTTAGAAAATCGGGTCCATTTTGTTGGATTTGTTATGCCATCCAAACTTCCTTCAATTACAAAAAGGGCATTTATTGGGTATAATGTTAGCGAAAATTTGGGGTTAAGTTATTACTATTCATTGAATAATAAGTTCTTTGACTATGTTGCCGCAGAATTGCCTTCGTTGGTAAATAACTTTCCAGAATATACAAAATTATTGGCAGATTTCAAAGTAGGGCTGTTGACAGCATACAGCGTAACTGCAATTAGGGAGAATTTGGATGAACTTTATTCTAATCAATTATCCTATGATTTATTAAAGGAACAATGTAGGTTGGCAAAACAAGATTGGAATTGGAATCGGGAATCACAAACGCTAATAGACATCTACTCTTAATGAAAAATACGAAATTCAAACACGTTCATGTTGTGGCTTTTGATTTGCCATTTCCGCCAAATTATGGCGGTTCAACCGACATGTATTTTAAATTGGTACATTTACAAAAGTTAGGAATTTCGGTTACCCTCCATGTTTTTCTATATGATGGAAAAGAAAAAGCGCCAGATTTAGAAAAAGTCACTTTCAAAACCATTTATTACTCTCGAAAAAGGTATAAAAATCCTTTTTTCGGTAAGATTCCGTATATTGTGAAAACCCGAAAAAACGAGGAGTTGTTTCAAAATTTATTGTTGGATAATTCTCCTGTTTTATTTGAGGGACTTCATACAACCTATTACTTAAATCATCCGTTAATCAAAGATAGAATTAGGGTAGTAAGGGCGCACAATGTTGAACATAATTACTATTCAGCGCTGGAGCAGGCAGAAGATAATTTTTTCAAAAAGATATTCTTCAGGGTTGAGGCAGAAAGTTTGAGGAAATATGAAAGGATTTTGCATAAAGCGAACGGAATTGCAGGTATTTCTCCTGCGGAAACCAATTATTTGAATAACGAATATGGAAACACATCGTATATCCCGGCTTTTCATTCAAATACAGATGTGTTTTCGAGGCTAGGTAAAGGTGAATTTGTTTTGTATCATGGAAATTTGTCGGTTCCAGAAAATAACCGTGCGGCACTTTATTTGGTAGAAGAAGTTTTTCCATTGATAAATCGTCCATGTGTTGTTTCGGGATCAAATCCCTCAAAAAAATTAATCAAAGCCATTTCTAAGTTTGATCATATTACACTTCGGGCGAATATTTCTACAAAGGAAATTTTGGAATTAATTGAAAGTGCGCATGTTAATGCAATGGTTACATTTCAATCTACTGGAATTAAATTAAAATTATTGAACTCGCTATACCGTGGAAGATTTGTGGTTGCCAATACTGCCATGGTTGACGAAACACAGCTTGAAGATTTGTGTTATATTTCAGATAACGCAATAGAATTTGCTTCGTTTGTAGAAGATTGTTTCATGCAAGATTTTACTGAAAATGAAAAAACTAAACGCATTCATTTATTGGGTCAGCTTTTCAATAACAATGAAAATGCCATCAAGTTGGCAAATATGTTGCAATTAGAAATTAACTAATTTACTGTACACTTTTTAACGCACTTAAATTTGTGTGAAGAAGTGCAAAAAGTATATTCTTTCCTTGCGCTTACTTTTGAAATCATGAGAAAATCTCTGTTTTTCATTCTATTGTTCATGTGTTCGTTTTTGAACGCACAGCAACATGCTGTTAATCAATATCCTCAAATTTATTTTGATAGGGGAGTTGAATTGTATGAGGAAGGGCGATACAATGCTGCTATCTCTCAATTTGATGAATATTTTAGAAATAGCAA
>CANFVI010000105.1 GCA_947450405.1 Flavobacteriales bacterium | reverse complement strand
TGAGGGGTTAATTTTGCGCCGTGCTTGCATTAGTTGACTTTTCATTCGAATTCGCTGGAAGATATTTATATAAAAACGCCGGATGGCATATTAAACCTAGCGAAAAAATAGGTTTGGTAGGATTAAACGGAACCGGTAAATCTACATTATTACGGGTTGTTGCGGGTGAATTTGATTTGCGGGAAGGAAGTTTGTCAAAATCTTCGAGTTTAAAAATTGGATTCTTAAACCAAGATTTGTTAAGTTTAGAATTTCATGAAAGTGTGCGTGATGTGGTCATGGCTGGTAGAGAAGATCTTGTTATTATTGACAATGAAATTAACCAGTTATTGCATGAGTTAGAAACAGAATATGATGACAAACGTATCAACCGATTGACCGATTTACAAGATCAGTTTGGACAATTGGGTGGATACGACTGGCAGAGTCAGGGCGATAAAATTCTTGAGGGACTTGGTTTTACAACAGAAATGTTGGCAAAGCCATTGAAGGAATTTAGTGGTGGTTGGCGCATGCGTGCTATGTTGGGTAGATTGTTATTGCAAGCTCCTGATTTGTTATTGTTAGATGAACCTACGAACCATCTAGATTTGCCTACAATTGAGTGGTTAGAAAATTATTTGAGCGATTATCAAGGAACTTATGTGATTGTTTCTCATGATAGGTTTTTCTTAGATAAAACGGTGAATAGAATTGCCGAAGTTGCACATCAACAATTATACCATTACAAAGGGAATTTTTCTGATTATTTGGATCAAAAAGATGAGCGTGATGAAATGCTACAGCGCCGATTTGAAAATCAGCAAACTTTTATCAAGCAACAAATGCAGTTTATTTCTCGCTTTAGATATAAAGCAAGTAAATCAACTGCTGTTCAGAGTAGGGTAAAGATGTTGAATAAAATTGACCGCATTGAATTGAAAGATAAAGAGCGTGGTGATTTTGATATTAAATTCAACATTCGCGTAAATCCAGGTAAGCAAATTGTAGATATGGATGGTGTGAGTAAAAGCTATGGCGATTTGCACATTTTGCATGACACCAGAGGTCAAATCATGCGTGGTGACAAGATTGCCATTGTTGGAGCCAACGGAAAGGGTAAATCTACTCTTTTAAGAATGATGCATGGCAGTGAGCCACACGAAGGTAATATTGAATTGGGTTGGAATGTTGAATCTGCATTTTTTGCGCAACATCAGCTTGAGGCCTTGAATCTAAAAAATGATTTATTGAATGAACTCGGCACTGTGAGTGCTGAATATACCGAAAAAGAATTACGCACTGTTTTGGGATGTTTTTTGTTTACTGGACAAGAAGTATTCAAAAAAGTAAAAGTTCTTTCGGGTGGTGAGAAATCTCGTTTGGCATTGGCAAAAACATTGATTACTCAATCGAATTTCTTGTTATTGGATGAGCCTACGAATCACTTAGATATGTTTTCAACTTCGGTATTGGCTGAAGCATTGGAAAACTATGAAGGAACTATCATATTTGTTTCTCACGATAGAACTTTCATAAGTAGGGTTGCCAACAAAATTTGGTGGATTGAAAATGGCCAAATCAAAGAGTATTTGGGCACATTTGATGAATTTAATGAGTGGAATGCAAACAGGGTAGTTGAAAATATTCCAATTATTAAGGCGGCTCTAGCGCAAAAGGTAGAAACTAAATCAGAAGAAATTCCTACTGCAAAGAAATCTTCTTTGTCTAAAAATCAAGTTCAACGACTTGAACAAGACATGGAAAAATTCGAGTCTGAAATTAAGGAAATTGAAGCTAAGAATAACAAGTTAACCGAGTTAATGCAGAGTTCTGAGGTGTCATCAAATTCTGAAAAATTGATGGAGGTTATGGCAACACACAAAGCGAATTTAGAATTGATGATTCAACTTCAAGCGAAGTATGATGAAACCATGGAAGCATGGTTATTATCGCAAGAATAATAGCCAATTGGCATTTTTTTTGTTATGTTTGAGAAATGAAACATTTTGTACTCATATTTTTTCTGGTTTTCAGTGGAGAAGAACTCTATGCCAATTTGGACAGTACATTGCGTTTCACTAATGCCATTTATGAAGGAGATATAAGAACAGTTAGGGTAACTCAACCTCAAAGTGGATTTGCATTTCCATTAATTACCCTTGAAGATGCTTTGGGCAATTTGAGGCTTGAATTTGATCAGCTAACTGCCGAAAGAGATTATTATCAATTTACTTTAATTTTATGTGACGCCCAATGGAATAAAGTACCAATGGCTAAAACCCAATATTTAGAGGGAATTGGATATGAAAACTTAGAAAACTATGTGTTTTCGAATTCTACTTTGACTCAATATGTTCATTACACGCAAAGTTTTCCAACAGAAAATACATTGCCAAAATATTCAGGTAACTATTTACTCGTAGTATATAGAAATTTTAATGAATCTGATATTGTATTATCGAGGAGGGTTATGGTTTTAAGTTCAAAAGGTAATGTTGATGTAACTGTAAATCAAAGTAATCAGGTTGAATTTAGGCAAGAAAACCAACAAGTTAATTTTACTTTTAATACATTAAAAGGATATTATATACCAAATCCATATCAAGATTTGACCGCGGTAATTTTACAAAATGGTGAATGGGTTTCGGCAATTGATAACCTAAAGCCTCAATTTATTCAAAGTCAATCTTATGCTTACAAACAGATTCAAGGCACTCAATTTTCTGGAGAAAACGAATATCGTTCATTTGACATTAGAAGTTTAAGATCAAGCCAGGCTTGGGTTAAAAAGAGAATGAATATTGGAAACCAAAAGCATGTTTGGTTGGTAACTGATCAAAGCCGTGGTTATGACAGATACATGCCTTGGAGTGATTACAACGGTCGTGTTTTTTATGACAATAAAGACATTATCAAAGATACTTTGATGAATAATAATGGTGTTTCTTTTGAAAGCGATTATGTTTTTGTTCATTTTTCATTGGCAGCAGACTTGCAAGAAAATGATGTTTATATTTTCGGTGAATTGAGTGATTGGCGAATCAATGAAAATTTGAAAATGTATTACAATGCTGATTTGAAAAATTATGAAGCGGTTGTTCCATTAAAACAAGGATATTATAACTACATGTATGGTATTTTAAATAAAAATACTGGCAAATTAGACTTTAAGCCTTTAGAGGGAGCAAATTCAGCAACAGAGAACAATTACATGGTATTGATGTATCATCGCAACCAAGCTATGCCATTTGATGAATTGATTGGTTACGGACTTAAGAATTCACAAGGTAAAAAATAACTAATAAGTTAAATAGGGTTGTGAAATTCTGTTGAATTCCATTTCTGATTCAACCTTCCACAAAATTGTATTTGAATACGTTCCTCCTTTGGCAAATTTTGTTATAATTGATGGGATTTTATTCTGAATTGTTTTATAAATGCCAATTTTTTTGCAGCCTAAATATGATATGCTATCTTTTGATAAATAGTAAACATTTTCATAATCTGAATACTTAAAATGAATTGGATGATAATCCAATCCATAGTCGCATAATTTGTGTGTGGCAGCATAGTATTCACCAATAGATTCGCCTAAAATTAGGGTCTTTTTATTTTGAGGGATATTCTTATCTAAAAATACCAATATGGGTTCCGGTAATCTTTCAGATCGTTGATAAATGGCGGTTATATGTCGGGCGGTAAAAGATAGAAACCCGTTCAAAACAACAATTGTAAGAAGTACATTAAAGATTTTGTTATTTAGTTTTATTTCAGACGCAAATGTGATAATTCCAATGAGTAAAAATGCCGGTAAATATCTGTATTGAGCAGACATCGCACCAAAAATGGTGATGCCCAATAATAAAAGTTCCAAAAGCGAACCCTGAAGCAATACTGATTTAATTGAGTTTCGTTGTTTGATCAACAACTGTATATAGAGAAAAAGTATACCCAAATAAACGAGCCACATAAACGGTTGCTCTTTGTAATATGGGAAAAATCTTCCATAAAAACTGTCCCTCAAAACATAAAAAAATCCAGTTGATTGGGGTGTGTGCTTGGTTGCTTGCAAGCCTAACTGAGATATAATTTCTGAAACATTGAAATTAATGAACCATAAACTGAACAGAGTTGGTATGATGAACATTATTCCAAATTTGAAATTGTATTTGAATTTATTTTTGACGCATGTTTTTATTAACCAAGCCAATACAATTGGTAAAGTATATAAATGTGCAATGAGCAACAATCCTGCAATTAAACCCTGTAAATATGGATTGTTTGATTTGGTTTGAAGGAAGTAGTATAATGAAATCAACAATAAAATAAGTACTTCAACCCGAACGCTTCTTGAAAGTTCAAAAACGCTTTTGTCAAGAGCAAACAAAAGCACAAATAATAGTGATAAATAATTAGATTTTATTGATGTATTAAGCAATAAATATAGAATGGTTAGGGTGCCTAAATGAAATAGGATGAAAGGCAATCGAATATTAAAAACAGTAGGATTTGTTATTTTAAGCCAGAGAATATGCCATAGTTCAATGAGTGGGGGGTAGCTTGCAAAAACCCTTTCGGCACCTGGGTTGGGCCAAAGTTTTGAGTAAAAATGACCAAATTTATCGAATTGTATGGCGGGATCTAAATTCATTACTTCATCTGTCCAAGCAACAGGTAAAGTTGTGAGATTGATTAGTCCCAACAGGGCATAAAAAAGAATAAAAAATAAGAAAGGTAAGTGTTTGCGATATGTAAACCGCCAGTGATTCAACTTACTTAAAAGTAATTAATAGTTGATTTTTATCTACAGCCATGCCCTGTTTTGCAAGTACATCACTAATGATTCCATCTGTTGGAGATTTGATTGCATTTTCCATTTTCATGGCTTCCAAAACCAGAATTTTATCTCCTTTGGCAACTGTATCTCCAGGGTTGACAAGAACCTGCAACACCAAGCCTGGCATAGGTGCTTTTAGGTCGGAAATTTTTGGAGTCAGTGCGTTTTCAAGTCCCATTGATTTTAAAATTTCATCAATTGGTTCAGTGATTTTTGCTTCAAATTTATTTCCGTTGTAAAGCAGCGTAATTGTTTTGGCTTCTTTGTTTACATTTAAGCAACGAATTGTATATACCTTATTAGGCGTAATGAGTAATAAAGTTTCATCATTATGTTTTACAATGCGAATTTCTTGATTCTCATTTTGAACCCAAATGTTATTTTCATTTACTAGAGAAATTTCTTTTTCTTGAATGTTTACTTTCATGGCTTATACGTTTCTATCAATTACAAAATTAACCAAAAGATTCAATTGGTTTTTCTGTGAAATATTGGTTTCAAGTGAATCAAGGATTTGGAATGCTTGATCCCTAAATTCATTCATTTTGGAAGTGGCATACTTAATGCCGTCATATTTTTTTATGAATTCAACTACCTGTTTCATTTTCTGATTATCGGGTAGTTTGCCTTTTATTACTTGTCTAATTCCTTTTGTTTCATTGATAGGAGCTTGAGACATTGCGTAAATAATAGGTAATGTTAGTTTTTTCTCTTTGATATCGAGTCCAGCGGGTTTGCCACTTTTATTTTCTCCAAAGTCAAATAGATCGTCGCGTATTTGAAATGCCAATCCAATGAGTTCTCCAAATTTTCTCATTTTTTCTTGAATTTCTATGTCTGGTTGGGTTGAAGCTGCGCCAATTTGGCAACATGATGCAATCAAGGAAGCGGTTTTTTTGCGAATAATTTCAAAATAAACTTCTTCTGTGGCATTCATGAATTTTGCCCTTTCAAGTTGCAATAATTCACCTTCGCTCATTTCTTGAACTGCAACACTCAATATTTCGAGTAAATCAAAATCTTTATTTTGAACACTCAACAATAACCCTTTGGAAAGGAGGAAATCGCCAACCAAAACTGCAATTTTATTTTTCCAAAGTGCATTAATACTGAAAAAACCACGCCTTTTATAGCTTTCGTCTACT
>CANFVI010000104.1 GCA_947450405.1 Flavobacteriales bacterium | reverse complement strand
CAGATCTAACATCTTTAAACATGGTGTACGTTAAATATGTTGCATCATATGTAATAAGATCTAAATCTCCATCGTAATCTAAATCTTTTATTTCAGGCAAATCTGTTTTTGCAGTAGATATACTTAAAGCATTATAATAAATATAAACATTTGGATTGTATTCGTATTGATTTCTGTAATACTGTGGTCCCAAGTCTATAAATTTCAATGGACCTTTAGTTGGAGTAATATTCAATGAAATCATTAATTCACCCCCACTGGCAATTGTGAAAACATCTAGTTTGCCATCACTATTTAAATCAGCGAGTTTATAAATTGATTTTCCCGGGGGCAACAAATGTTCATATTCAGGTGCGTATTTAAAGTTATCGCCTGATATTCTAATAAATGTCATGATTCTAAAATCACAACGATCAAATGCAATGATGTCTGTTTTTCCATCCAAATTCAAATCCATCATTTGCAATTGAGGCGAATTCATTCCTCCTAAAAAAGGCAATTCAAGTGTATTCCCATTTTGAATAAAATCAACATATCCAGATTTATTATAACGAATTTGAGCATTCACGCTTATTGAAAAAGTAAAACTCAATAAACACAATAATAGTCTTAAGTAATTATATGACAGTTTATTCATAATCGATTTAATCAAATATACGAAATTCTAAATGATTATCAAATTACAACCCTTAAATTTGAAGAAAATTGATTATGCTGAGCATTAGTGATATATACGAGAAATACATAGAATGTGGTTATCAAGTCTCAACTGATTCTAGAAATATCATTCCAAATTCACTTTTTATTTGCTTGAAAGGACAAAGTTTCGATGGAAATAGATTTGCCTTAGAGTCTTTAGAAAAAGGTGCCAAATATGTTATCACCGAAAACGAATCGCTAAAAAACAATAGCGTCATTATCGTTAAGGATTCAAATCAAGCATTAACTGATTTGGCAATATACCATGCAAAGCAAATTCCTACCAAACTTATTTCTATTGGTGGTTCGAATGGAAAAACAACAACAAAAGAAATTTGCCAACGTGTTTTGGAGGGACATTTTGATACAAAATGTACACATGGTAATTTCAATAATCACATTGGTGTACCACTTACCTTGCTGGCATTAAAACCCACAACGGAAGTTGGCATTATAGAATTAGGAACCAATCACCCTGGTGAAATGAATTATCTCTGCAATATGTTTTCACCGGTTTCTGGGGTGATTACAAATATTGGTAAAGAGCACTTAGAAGGATTTGGAGATATTGAAGCTGTTGCAAAAGAAGAGAGTGAAGTTTACCTTCAATTAAGCCAATCAAATGGATTGTCAATGATAAACTTAGATGATTATTGGTTAAGCAATATGTCTAAGAGATTGTCAAATAAAATAACTTATAGTTTACTTGATCGATCTTCAAATGTATTTGCTGAAATCATTTCCGAAATGCCATTTTTAAAATTCAATCTCTTTCATAATCAAGAATTGATTGGTGAATTTGAAGCCAAAATTGGTGGTGCTCATAATTTGTACAATATTTTGGCTGGAATATGTTTTGGAATTTCACTTGATATTCCAGTAAAAACAGCCACAGAAAGTGCTTGTGAATACATTCCTACAAACAATAGAAGTGAATGGATTCATTATGAAAATTGCGATGTTTTATTAGATGCATACAATGCCAATCCTAGCAGCGTTGAAGCTGGATTAAAAAGCTTTTCGACTCTTGAGGGAAAGAAAATCGTTTTACTTGGCGATATGTTAGAATTGGGTGACGCAACTCAAGCAGAACATAAAGCAATTTTTGAATTAACTCAATCGCTCAAAATCGATGAAGCTATATTTGTAGGAGAATATTTTTACACCGCTGTTGGAAACTACCCAATGAAATTCTCAACTGCAGATACGCTTTTGGCTTGGTTAGACACCCATCCCATTGATTGCAATTATGTATATATCAAAGGAAGCAGAGGTATTAAAATGGAAAAGTGCTTGGAGCATTTTAAAATTAAGGATTAGACGGATTAGACTGGTTAGACGGATTAGACAGATTCAAATTAGGCAGAAACGAAGTTTAATTATCAGATTTAACTAAACAAAAACAGCGAGAAGATTCTCGCTGTTTTTGTTTTATAGTATTTAAAATCTTTTTAGAATTTCATGATTCCGATTACCAAACCTGTAATAACCAAATTCACCAAGGCCAATGGAATCATAGATTTCCATCCCAATCTCATCAATTGATCGTATCTGAAACGTGGCAATGTCCAACGAATCCACATGAATACAAATACCAAGAACAATATTTTCGCAAACATCACTGCAACTTGTGTAAGTCCCAACAAAGTTGGATCAGTAATATGACTCATTCCAGGGAAATTATATCCACCCAAATAAACACAAGAAATTACCGCGCATGATACAAACATATTGATATACTCTGAGAACAAATAGAAACCAAGTTTCATACTTGAGTATTCTGTATGATAACCACCAATTAATTCAGTTTCACACTCAGCCATATCGAATGGAGCTCTATTACATTCTGCCAAAGCAGAAACAAAGAACAATAAAAATCCTAATGGTTGATATAGGATATTCCAATGCCAATCTGGTTGTTGAGAAACGATTTCATTTAAGCTTAGGGTACCACTCATCATAATAACGGCAATAAGCGATAAACCCATACTCAACTCATAACTAATCATTTGCGCACTTGCACGAATTGCGCCATAAAGTGAGTATTTATTGTTAGAAGCCCAACCCCCAATCATAATACCGTAAACACCAACACTTACAATTCCCACAATATACAAAACACCAATATTGATGTCTGCAACTTGTAAAGCAATGGTTCTACCAAACAGTTGAATGCTAGTACCCCAAGGAATTACAGCACTGGTGATTGTAGCAACAACCATGGCAACACCTGGACCTAAAATAAACAACCATTTTTCTGCATTTTTTGGAATAATCTCTTCTTTGAAAACCAATTTACCTCCATCGGCAAAGGGTTGAAATAACCCAAAAGGTCCAACTCTATTCGGACCCAAACGATCTTGGAAGAACGCCGCAATTTTTCTCTCACCAAAAGTAAGGTACAAGGCAACTACAAGTGTAATCGCAAGGATTACAACTATAAGTACCAGCTTTTCTAACATCATTGCACTATCCATATCGTTATGCTTTGTTTAATAAAGGTGTGTGAATTGGAGCCGCTTTTTCATAATGGTTTGCGGAAATAACCGAATGTCTATCAATATGGCGAGGACCTTCAATTTTCCAATCCGAAAGTTCTTTTTTATTGAAACGACAATCATTGCAAATGAACTCTTTTACTTCACCATATTTATCTTTACGAGCAGTAACCCTTGCAATTTCATCACCAATCATCCAAACTACCGCATTGCCACTACATTTTCCGCAGTTGCAAGTTGCATCCATTGGTTTTGTATACCATACACGACTTCTAAATCGGAAAGTTTTATCTGTTAATGCACCAACCGGGCACACATCAATTACGTTTCCAATAAATTCGTTGTCAAGGCTATTCTCAATAAAAGTCCCAATTTCAGCTGCATCTCCACGTTTTAAAACTCCATGTTCACGTTTGTTGGTTAACTGATTTGCAGTATACACACAACGGTAACATAAAATACAACGAGTCATATGCAGTTTGATATATTCACCAATGTCTATTTTATCAAATTCTCTGCGTTCGAACTCGTAACGAGAATGACTTGCACCGTGTTCAAATGCCAAATCTTGCAAACTACACTCTCCTGCTTGGTCGCAAACTGGACAATCAAGTGGATGATTGATAAGCAATAGTTCAACTACTCCTTTTCTTGCATCTAAAACTCTTTCACTTGATTTGTTTTTAACAATCATACCATCCATTACCGTGGTGCTGCAACTTGCAACCAACTTAGGCATTGGACGAGGATCTTTTTCACTACCCGCTGCAACTTCTACCAAACACGTTCTGCATTTTCCACCGCTTCCTTTAAGTGAAGAGTAAAAACACATTGCAGGAGGAACAACGTTCCCTCCAATTTGGCGAGCAGCGCTTAAAATAGTTGTACCTGGATCAACCATAATGGTTTGATCGTCGATGGTAACTTTTATTTGCTGAATTTGTTCAGACATCTTTTATGCGTTTACTTTTTCAAAAATTTTTTCTGTAACTAAACCGTAATTTCTTGTCATACAAGCATTCGGTTCTTTAACATGCCACTCAAATTCTTCACGGAAGTGACGAATAGCAGCAGCAACTGGCCAAGCAGCGGCATCACCCAATGGGCAAATGGTATTTCCTTCAATTTTACGTTGAATATCCCACAACAAATCAATGTCTTCCATTTTCCCATGACCATATTCTAATCTATGAAGTACTTTTTCCATCCAACCAGTTCCCTCACGACAAGGTGAACATTGTCCACAACTTTCATGGTGATAGAAACGAGAGAAATTCCAAGTATTTCTTACAATACACTGGTCTTCATCGTATACAATAAACCCACCAGAACCTAGCATACTTCCAGTTGCGAATCCACCTTCTGCCAAACTTTCGTAAGACATTAATCGATCGGTACCTTCAGCAGTTTTACAAACCAAATAGTGAGGCAAGATTGGCACAGAGGAACCTCCAGGCACACAAGCTTTCAATTTCTTGCCGTTTTTAATTCCCCCACAATATTGATCTCCATATATGAATTCTTCTACAGTAATTCCCATTTCAATTTCATATACACCTGGCTTATTGATATTTCCACCGGCTGAAATCAATTTGGTTCCAGTACTTCTACCAATACCAATACCGGCATAAGCATCACCACCTTCATTCACAATTGGAACAATAGCACAAATTGTTTCAACATTATTTACAACTGTTGGTCGTTGCCACAAACCTTGAATTGCAGGGAATGGTGGTTTCATACGAGGATTACCTCTTTTACCTTCCAAACTTTCAATCAACGCTGTTTCTTCACCGCAGATATAAGCTCCAGCCCCAGGAGAAACCGCCAAATCTAAATTAAATCCTGATCCTTTTATATTCTTCCCTAACCAACCATTTTGATATGCTTCGGCAATTGCTTTCTCAAGAATTCTCAATACATACATGTATTCACCACGGATGTAGATGTATGATTGCTCGCAACCCAAAGCAAATGAAGACAAAATCATTCCTTCGATAAGCAAATGAGGGATTTTTTCCATCAAATACCTATCTTTAAATGTACCTGGCTCACTTTCATCGGCATTACATAAAAAATGACGCGGAACACCTTCTGGCTTAGCAATGAAACTCCATTTCATACCAGTAGGGAAACCTGCACCACCACGACCACGAAGGCCTGATTTTTTCACTTCTTCAACAACCTCTTCCGGGGTCATTGATTTGAGGGCTTTTTCAACGGCAGTATATCCGCCATTCTTACGATATACGTCGTAAGTATGAATTCCTTCAACATGAACGTTGTTTAATAATAACTTTCTAGACATGTTATTCTTGCCCCATATAATTTGCAACAGGCTTTAATCGGTATTGTTCGATTAAAGCATCAACTTTCTCTTCTGTTAAGTGTTCATGAAATTTTTCACCTGCTTGTAGCATTGGCGCATAACCGCATGCACCCAAACATTCAACTGTTTTAAGGGTGAAGATTCCATCTTCTGTAGTTTCACCGTCTTTGATACCCAATTTCTTTTCAATGTAAGAAACAAGTTTCTCAGCACCTTCAATCATACAAGGACCAGTACGGCAAACTTCTAACTTCACTTTTCCAACTGGCTGAGTGTCGTACATTGAATAAAATGTAGCAACTTCATACACCTCAATTGGCTGAATTAATAATAATCTTGCTACATAATCCATAACCGGCGCTGATAAATATCCGAAATGGGCTTGAGCAATATGTAAAACACGAATTAACGCGCTTTTTTGTTTTCCTTCAGGAAACAATGAAGTAAT
>CANFVI010000103.1 GCA_947450405.1 Flavobacteriales bacterium | reverse complement strand
CCAATTTTTCCCATTCAGAAATTGACATCGATTTACTCCAAACTGCTTGTGGTTCAGGCCTGCGAAGGATCCATTTACCAAATCTTTCCAATTTTTCAAAATCTCCAGAATCTATCAATTCATATTCTGGCAGCGCTAAGGGGGTAATTATTTGAATCACAGTAGATCTAATTGGGGATTATCGCCTTTTTGTATTGGCATTGGCGGAGGAGTTGGTGCGGGCTTAACAACAGGAGTTTCATTGCCTGAATCGTTGTTCGAATCTTCTGAATCAACTATTACCTCTTCAATAATTTCTTCTTGAGGGACTTCATATTCGCCTACCTTTTCAGAAAGAAGGCTAACTTTTTTCACAACTTCTTGGCTCAATCTATTCCCAACGGATTTCCATCCCTTGATATCCATAAAATCATTTATAGTGATTTCTTCCTTTTTCTTCTCACCTTTTTTGGTTTCTGTTAGGAATTCAACCAAAGTAGGGTTGGCGGTAGAAGCACATTCTAACTTCGATCCTTTTTCTTCAGAAATAAAGATAAACTTTTTACCAATTGTACTCGTTTCAATAACGAAACGTTTTACAAAATGATTTTTGGTTTTACCATCTAAATAAACAACCTGAATAGGTTGATCTGCATGGAATTTTTGTATCAAATAAAGTTCGTTTGGTTCGAAACGGTTTATTAATTCGTAATTGGTTATTTCATATGAACCATCGTTAAAAATGGCCAAAATACGGTCATCAGAATCAAATTCGCCCAAGTATTGTCCTTTGGCATCGCCAGTTAATCGCCCGGTAATATTATCCCACCAAATTTTAACACCACCCAATGTTGATCCACCTTTTTCACGAAGATCTACTTTGCGCACTGCGTATTTGGTAAGCTGATTTCCCGCTGCGTTTTTACCTTTGATAGCCAATTTTGCAAAATCATATTCAAATTGCTTTACCCTTGCATTGGCTGCAGCACTCAAATAAATGGTTACTTTTTCAGCTTCCCCATTCGGATTTGCAGAGAAATACAAAATATCACTTTTCGGGCTACCTCCTGTTAAATCGTATTCTTTCTCCCGAATCAACCCGGTTGCATTGAACCTTTTTGCCATGGCTTTTTTGCCAGCTCCGTCCCAATACACCAAATTATATGTTGTGCGTTCGTCGTTTTTACGCCAAACATCCACATGAATCAAATCCTTACCATAGAAAGTTTTATCAGAAACTTTTGAAATAGAGTATTTGCCATCTTTCCTGAAAGCGATGATATCATCAATATCACTGCAATCCATTAAGAACTCCTCTTTTTTCAATGAAGTACCCACGAAACCTTCTTTCATGTTGGCATACAATTTCACATTGGCAACCGCAACAACGTTGGCTTCGATTGTATCAAAAACTTTGATTTCAGTTTTCCTTTGTTTGCCAGCGCCATACTTCTTTAACAAACGTTTGAAGTAATCAATTGCAAAGTCAACCAAATGATCTAAGTGATGTTTTACTTCTTCAATATGGGCTTCAATTCCTTTAATGAACTCGTCTGCTTTGAAACTATCAAACTTTGAAATACGTTTGATTTTAATTTCGGTCAAACGAATGATATCTTCTTCAACAATTTGTCTTTTAAACAAAGGTTTAAAAGGCTCTAATCCTTTATCAATTGCCTCAATTACAGCTTCCCACGTTTCGCACTCTTCGATGTCCCTATAAATTTTATTTTCAATAAATATTTTTTCGAGGGACGAATAATGCCATTTATTTTCAAGTTCATCGAGTTCAATTTCCAGTTCGCGTTTGAGCAAATGCAATGTATTTTTGGTACATTCCTTCAGAATTTCGCTTACGCCAATAAACATTGGACGGTCTTGTACAATGATACAAGCCAGTGGAGAAATTGAAATTTCGCAATCTGTGAATGCATAAAGTGCATTTACAGCAATATCAGCATTTAATCCAGGCCCAAGTTGAATTTCGATTTCAACATCGCGCGCTGTATTATCTATTACTTTTTTAACTTTTATTTTGCCATTATCACTGGCTTTGATAATGCTCTCAATTAAAGATCCAGTGGTGGTACCAAAAGGAATTTCTTTAATTAAAAGTGTTGATTTGTCTTTTTCTTCAAATTTTGCACGAACCCTAACCCTCGCTCCCTTTTTACCATCGTTGTACATGCTAAAATCGGCAGATCCTCCGGTTGGAAAATCGGGAAAAATTTGAACTTGTTTGCCTTTTAAAATATCAATGCTCGCTTCACACAATTCAACAAAATTATGAGGCATTATTTTGGTACTCAAACCAACGGCAATACCTTCTACCCCTTGTGCCAAGAGCAAAGGAAATTTCATTGGCAATGAAATAGGCTCTTTTTTACGGCCGTCGTAGCTCAATTGCCATTCTGTTGTTTTATCATTAAAAGCAACTTCTTTGGCAAAATTAGACAAACGCGCTTCGATATAACGGGGAGCAGCAGCAGAATCGCCTGTTCTTACATCTCCCCAGTTACCTTGACAATCAATGAGTAAATCTTTTTGTCCTAAATTTACCAAAGCATCGCCAATAGCCGCATCACCGTGAGGGTGATAAGCCATGGTGGCACCAATTATATTTGCAACTTTATTGTAACGGCCATCGTCCATTACATTCATTGCATGTAAAATTCTTCGTTGTACCGGTTTTAGACCATCTTCAATTGCAGGAATTGCACGCTCAAGAATTACGTAACTTGCATATTCCACAAACCAATCTTTGTAAAGCCCAGACACGGGCCTTACCTTGCCAAGATCCTCGCCCTCCATGGGCTGCGCATCTAATGGTTCGCTTGAATTGATTTCTTCTGGGTCTAACTCCATGATAAAAGTCCAAAACTACTGCTTTCAAAATCAAAATACCAAACAGTTTATTCACATCAATTGTTTATCGAATAGTATCCGCATTTCAACTGCCATTTTGTCAGCAATATTCTTTTTTTTACCTATATTTGTAAATACTAAATAGAGGGCATGGACATTCAATCGGTAAAGCAGAGATTTGGAATAATTGGTCATTCGACGTTACTTAACACGGCCCTGGAAACAGCGGTTAAAGTAGCGCCGACAGATATGAATGTACTTATCCAAGGTGAGAGCGGGGTAGGTAAAGAAAGTTTCAGCAAAATCATCCACCATTTGAGTGGAAGAAAACATGCTCCGTTTATTGCAGTAAACTGCGGGGCAATTCCAGAAGGCACAATTGACAGTGAACTTTTTGGACATGAAAAAGGTGCATTTACAGGTGCTACCGACAAGCGAAAAGGTTATTTTGAAAGTGTAAATGGAGGAACCATATTTCTTGATGAAGTAGGAGAATTGCCGTTAGGCACCCAAGCTAGATTATTAAGAATTTTAGAAAACGGTGAATTTATCAAAGTGGGTAGTTCACAAACTCAAAAAACTGACGTTCGTGTTGTTGCAGCAACAAACCGCAATTTATTGGAACGCGCCCAACAAGGTAAGTTTAGAGAAGATTTGTATTATAGATTGGCCACTGTGCCAATTAGGGTACCTAAACTTTCAGAAAGGCCTCAAGATATTTATTTATTATTTAGAAAGTTTAGCCAAGATTTTGCAGAAACAAGACATTCGCAAAAAATAGAATTAAATGTTGATGCACAAGAATTACTTGGTAATTATCCATGGCCAGGAAACATCAGACAATTAAAAAATGTAACGGAACAAATCTGTGTACTTGAATCAAATTCTTTAATTGATGCTTATACGTTGCAAAAGTATTTGCCGGTTATTGACAATCAATTGCCAATGCTTTTGGGAAAAAATGATGGTTCATACGATGGTTTAAGCGAAAGAGATATTTTTTATAAAGTTTTGGTAGATTTAAGACGCGATGTTAACGATTTAAAAAAGGTTGTTTTTGGTTTATTAGAAAACGACAATACCCCGTTAACCCAAAACCATCAGAATAACGATCAAACCAATATCCAAACTTACAATGTCCATCCTATTGTTTCTGAAAGTCCAATATTAATACCAAGTATTACCGCCAAAAGTCAAGACAATGATGAGCATTTATATGTAGATGCTGTTGCTACATCAAATAACCTATTTGAAGATAATCTCAGCTTAGAAGCAAAGGAAATCGAATTAATCAGAAGGGCTTTAGACCGGAATCAAGGAAAAAGAAAAAAGGCTGCAGACGATTTAGGAATTTCTGAACGAACTTTGTACCGCAAAATAAAACAATATGAATTGGATTAATAAAGGAGCCATATTATCTGTTTTAACCCTTTTCAGTGGTTGCTTTTGGAAGTATTACGACTTCAAAGGTGCGAATATACCTAACGATATTCAAAGTTTTTCTGTGCAATTTTTTACCAATGAGGCAAGTTTGGTTAATCCCAAATTGAGCATGGCATTTACAGAAAAATTAAAAACCAAATTCCAAACTGAAACCCGTTTGGGATTGATTGCTGAAAACGGCGACTATCAATTTGCAGGCGCGATAGTAGATTACAGGCTAGACCCAGCGTCAATTAGCGCAGAAACTGGTGCTGCTCAAACTCAATTTACGATGTCGGTAAGAATAGAATTCAATTGTCAGAAGTATCCTGAAAAGAACTTCACAAAAACTTTTACATCATCAAAAATATTTGACGCCAATACCGCGTTTGCATCCTTAGAAGACAATCTTACTGAGGAATTAAGTACTATCATTGTTCAACAAATTTTTTCGGCTGTTGCCTTAGACTGGTGAACCAAGAAACATTATCAAATATCGTAAATCAATTTGAACCTATAGAGGCCAACGTAAGTATGGACTTGGTTCAATTGTGCAATGCGTTTCCATATTTCCCAATTCCGTTTATTTTATTGGGAAAACAATATTCACAGAAAAAAGATTTCAGAACAGATAACACTATTTTCCAGGCGGCATTAAGGGTTCAACGCAGAGAATGGCTTTTCAATTACATCAACGCTGAGAGTATTAAAAAACAGGAAACTTCTGAAGTAATATCTACTGATAACTTTTTAGAAGAATCTGAAATTATAATCCCAACTGAAGTCCCTCAAAATTCAAAAGAGGTAGCAAACCCAATTCTTGAAATTAAGGAACCCATTGTTTCAGAAATCAAAATAGACAATGATGCATTTCTAGAGCAAATGAATGAACTAATAGCTGAGCCATTTGCAATAAAAACAGATACACTTGCTACAGAAACACCAATTGATACGAGCGCCACATTAGTACCTGAATCAAATGCAAGTATCGAATCGGTTGTTGATTTCAACAATGAAATCGAATCATTTTTATTTATGCCAAGCGCTGATTCAACTGATGCTGTAGAAGACGACATTGAGGTTAAATCAACAGGCAGATCGCTATTATTTAATCCTGAAATTGAGGCGAAACTAGAATCAAACGAAACTATCAACAAAACAGTTCCGAAGTCGTTTCACTCAATTGGATATAACATAGAAGATTATTTTGAGGCACCGGCTGAACCTGTTAGAACGGAACCTTCGCATCAAGAAAACGACTTTTTTTCATGGTTGAATTCAGAGAATCAAAATCAAGGTCCAATAAACAAATCAGAAATTACTAAGAAAGATTCTTTAATAGAAAAATTCATTAAAGATAGCCCAAGCATCAATAGACCAAAGCAAGATTTCTTTTCTCCAGAAAAAGCAATGAAGAAAAGTGAGGTGTTAGATTTTGCCATTGCAACTGAAACATTAGCAAAAATTTACCTAAAACAAGGGTACCCTGAAAAGGCAATTAAAGTTTATGAACAATTAGAGTTGAAAATTCCCGAAAAATTGTCGTACTTTGCAGCTCTCAAAGATAAAATTAAACAAGAACACAACTTATGACCTGGTTATTAATAATAGCAATTATCGTTTCCATCTTATTGATGTTAGTTATTTTGGTTCAAAACCCTAAAGGTGGAGGATTGGCATCTAATTTCTCACAAGGAAACCAAATTTTCGGGGTTGAAAAAACAACCGACATCGTAGAAAAAATTACTTGGAT
>CANFVI010000102.1 GCA_947450405.1 Flavobacteriales bacterium | reverse complement strand
TCTGTAGCCTTTTTAAAGTTTTTAAAAGTTCTAATTATTGACCTTTAAATAAGCTGATTTGGTAACCCAATGATTTATCACCTTTGAAAGTGATTTGAGCTTTTACAGTTTCTTGTAAAGGAATAGTTTTGAACATAGCCTCACTCATGAAGAAACAAGCAGCAAATGTTGGGTTGCTAGCAAAATCAACATCAATTTGTTTGAATCCACGAGGAGTTTTGCATTTTGCAACTACATTAGCAGTTGAACCTTTTCCTACTGTAACTGTAGCTGGATCACCAACTTTAATTTCAGTGATAGCTACTTTTGGACGCAAGTTAACACCATCAATAGTAACTGTCATTCCTTTGAAACGATCAGAATTTGAAGTGAAATCTACATCTTTAGTGATTGCTTGAGCTGAAGCAGCGCTAGCCAATGCTACGATGCTTAATACGAATAAAGTAATTTTTTTCATAGTTTTTTATTTGTTTTTATTTGTTTGTTTTGTTGTTAAGGCATTTGCAAATACTGTGCCAAAGATTAATTATTGAATTTGGGTAATGGTGTTTAAGTTGTTTAAATCAGATTTAAAGGTGATAGTTACCCTTGTGTCTCTGCCAGAAATTATACTGTTTGACAAAGACTGCGAAATCACAAAACAACCTAAATATGTTGGATTTGGAAATTCAATAGTTAAAAATCTATACCCTTGTGGTGGCTTGCAATTCAAATTCGCTGGTTTAATGTTGTTATTACTTTTGATAATTACATTTTTTACAGTGATTGTTTTTCCATTGTATTTTGTTGGGTTATTGCAATATGTGTTTGCATCAACCAATTCAATTGATTGTGCATTAGCTGAATTCATTATAAAGAATGCGCTAATTAGTATAAACAATAACTTTTTCATAATTTATATATTTGCTTTCAAATACTGTGCCAAAAATATTAAAATTGATTTTTTAATATTTTAAGGTTTGAATTTAATCATTGAAATTTTATTCATTGTGCGGCTGTCTGCTTTAAATGTGATTGTAGAAATTACATCTTTATTAGAAGGGATAGGATTAGCCACTTTGTTTAAAATTACGAAACATCCTTTTGTTTTGCCATTTGGGAAAACAACTTCCAACATTTCATAATTTCTTGGTGCCGAACATCTTGTTGAAACACCTCCTGAATTAGAAGCATTTCCAGAACCAGGGCTAACTTGAGAACCAGCGCTAATGTTTGAGTTTTTAACAACACCTTTACGAACTATAATGTCTTTGAATATGACTGTACGGCCATTGTATTTTGCTGGATTATCATAGAAGTCATTTGCATCAACGATATTTTGTGCACTTGCGTAATGGTTGAATGCTATAACACTGAGCAGAAATAGGAAAAGTTTTTTCATAATGCTTATTTAGTATTTGAATCTTCAAATACTGTGCCAAACAGGTTTGATTTTGATTGTAAAAAAAAAAGCCTTGAATAAATCAAGGCTTTTTGTAGTCGGGGAGACAGGATTCGAACCTGCGACCCCCTGGTCCCAAACCAGGTGCGCTACCGGCCTGCGCTACTCCCCGTACAATTTGCCGACTTAACGGTGTGACCCCGACAGGATTCGAACCTGTGACCTACTGCTTAGAAGGCAGTTGCTCTATCCAGCTGAGCTACGAGGTCATCGTAAACGGATTGCAAAGGTAAGATTATTTTTTATATTTACAAGTGCTTGCCGAATTAATATGATGATTTTAAACATAAGATGTTGTGAATGTTCATATTAAATATTGAAAATATTTTTATTCAATTTCAATTCATTCAAAGAATGTAATTTTCAATCATTCAATCTCAAGGCAATTTACTTTTTTGCCTACATTCGTATCTACGTTGTATGAAAAATATATTTAAAATTATTTTATGCTTTTCGATGATCTATTCATCTCGAAATTGTCAGGCTCAAAATTTCACCAATATCAATGCCATTGATGTAACTGGAAACTCTAAAATGGAAATCATTCCAGACCGAGTTTTTGTTTCTGTTACATTAGATGAACGCACCGATGTGAAACATGCTTACACCTACAAACAACAAGAAGACAGTTTATTGTCCCTCATGAAAACAATGCAAATTTCGAAAACTAAAATTCAAATGAAGGATGCTGGAAACGACTATTTAAACGTTAGAAAGCTCGGAAAATCAGTAGTTGCGCACAAAACGTATTTGATAGAATTGCAAAATGTAAAACAATTGAATATGCTGTTTTCAAAATTAGATCGTTGGATGGTTTACAAAGCGTGGATAGAAAAAGTGGACCATTCGAAAATTGATAGTTTGAAAAAGCAAGGACAAATCGCTGCGGTATCAAATGCCCAAGAAAAGGCAAAATACCTACTCGCACCATTGGGTAAATCAATTGGAAATGTTTTGTATGTTTCAGATATTCAAGATTTAAGTATCGGTAGAACCTTTAATTATATTGTTGGAGCGAGCGAGAGGAGGTCGAAATGGTCAGACGGAGATGACGATATGGCACATGATGAAACTCCTGCAAATGATGTAGATTTCGAAACAATGAAATTAGAATATCTTGTAACAGTGAAATTTGAAATTAAATAACCTCATTTGTTACTATTCTCATTTTTTTATTTAATTTGCCATCATGAACATTAAAAAATACGTATTCTTATCTCTTATCTTTTTTGGATTTGCCTCTCTATACGCTCAAAATGCTCCCGAAATTCAAATTACTCCGCTAGAAAAGAAGGATTTGTTTAAAAAAGATGCAATTACCTTTTATATAGGTTCAGGCTCTACAACTATATTGGATTCTATTGCTAAGACAATAAAAGACAATTTGAAATTCAATTTCCCTGATGTTGATATGCAAGTTACAGCGCCCACGATTATTGGATATCAACACCATATTAGAGACAATGTGAGTGTTGGTATGGTATACAGTTCTTCGAATGTGAGAACTACAGATTTGGAAATGCCCGATTTGCAAAATCCACCTCAAAGTACTACATACCATTATAATGTAGCTTTGTCTTCATTAATGGCATCGGTTGATTGGTACTGGAAGAAATTCAAAAGGCCTAAATCAACTTTTGCCTTGCATAGTGGTTTGTCGCTCGGTTTATTCAACTATCAATTAACTACAGAAATTACAAAAGGAAACGGAAGTGGGGTTGATAAAATCAATGCTAGTGCTTCAACAAAAGCTATGCAATTAACAGTAATAGGTGTTAAACACTCAATGGATGCATTGAAAGGCTTCGGTTGGTTTGCGAATTTCGGTGTTGGTTATAATTCAATAGGCCTTACAACGGGTATAAATTGGACTTTATAGATTTTTTTCATTTTTTTTGAGGGATGACTTCAACTTTCATTCCTTTTATTTAAGTTTGTTCGCAATACAATGTATTGCTTATGGACAACAGATTTTTTAAATTTAAAGACATTAAAACCTTCTGTAGTACAGAATGGTTGGCCAATAATACTAAGAAATACAGGTGTGTTTTTGATGAACTTGAACTTGCCTATGTATATTGTGAGGTAAGTATTTACAACAAAATGTTCGATGAGGAAGATTGGACATTGCGTTTGCAAATGAAATGCATTGATGAAAAAAACAATGAAATCTGTAATTTAAATTGTGATAGATTAATATCCAAAGCAGATAATGTATCCTACATAAGGGAAGGATGGGGCGTGAAAACCCCAGGGAAATATTGGAAACCTGGTGTTTATAAATGGGAAGCCTGGGTGGGTGATGAGTTAATTGCTTCAAAAACATTTTACGTTGAGAATGTTGGTCTAATTGTTCCAGGTAAAAATCCTTTTTTCAAAATAGAAACAGTCAAATTATATGAAGGTCCCGACGATAATGTAGAAATTGATCAACGCAAATATTACACAGTGTTTAATGTAATGAGCACAAAATATATTTGGGTTGAAATGAATGCCAAGAATTTAACCAGGAAATCTGGTGATTTACCCATTGAACTCATGTTTAATTTCAGAACACTCAGTGGTTATTTAAAGGGTAGAATTTCAAAATTATATTTTGTAAAACCTTCTGAAGATGATTTTACTGCAACCATCGGTTGGGGTTCAGATATTATAGGAACATGGGCAAGAGGCGATTATTACGTAGAAATCGTTTTTATGGGAGAACTTCTTGCAAATATTCCATTTGAAATTGGAGACGATTTTGTTGAAGCACATGAATCAGACTTTTTGCCTATGACCCAGTTTGAGTTTTTTGATAAAGACGGCGAAGAGATTGCTCATCCCGAACCAGAACCAGAGGTTCATGTTGAAGAAACAATAGGGTTTGAAGGCGTAATGGTTGAATTGGATGGACTCATTGGACTATCTCCCATAAAACAGAAAATTAGAGAGTATTCAGATTATTTAAGATTTGTAGCACTTCGGAAAGAAAAAGGATTTGAAGAAACCGATAAAATTAATTTGCACGCGGTTTTTAAAGGAAATCCAGGTACAGGCAAAACTACCGTTGCACGTTTGTTGGGAAAAATATACAAAGAATTAGGGTTGCTTAAAAAAGGACATGTTTATGAAGTAGACAGGGCCGATTTGGTAGCCGAATATATTGGTCAAACAGCTCCTAAAACCAAGGAAGCAATTAAAAAAGCAAAAGATGGCGTATTGTTTATTGATGAAGCCTATTCATTGGCAAGAAAAGATGACGACAACAAAGATTTCGGAAAAGAAGCCATTGAAGTATTACTCAAGGAATTAAGCGATGCTACAGACATAGCTATCGTAGTTGCAGGTTATCCTGGGGAAATGGATGTGTTTTTGGAATCTAATCCAGGTTTGAAATCGAGGTTCGTTGTGCAATACGATTTCCCAGATTATACCCCACAAGAATTGGCACAAATTGCCGATTATGCTGCGCAAAAACGCGGAGTTGAATTGTCTGAAAAAGCGCATGTTGTTTTAAATAAATTCTTGGTTGATAGATACAGAGACCGCGATAAATATTTTGGAAATGCGCGTTTGGTAAATTCAATGCTCGATGAAGCCAAAATAAATTTGGGCTTGAGAATCATGAAAACAGAGCATCCACAAGATCTCGATAAACTGGCATTGTCTACCATTGATGAGGCCGATTTGAATAAAATTTTTGCTCAGAAAAATAGAATTTTACCAGAAATACCAATCGATGAAGAACTTTTAAAAGATTCTTTGGCTAAGTTGAGGGGAATGATTGGACTTGATCAAGTAAAGCAAGATATTGAAGAATTGGTGAAACTCGTTCGTTTTTATAAAAGTCAAGGCAAAGACATTCGTAAAACGTTTTCATTGCACAGTGTGTTTAGCGGAAATCCTGGGACGGGTAAAACTACTGTTGCAAGAATATTGGCAACCATTTATAAAGCTTTAGGCATTTTAGAAAGAGGACATTTGGTTGAATGTGACCGTCAAAGTTTGGTTGGAGGTTATGTTGGTCAAACAGCAATTAAAACTTCTGAGCTAATTAACAAAGCAATGGGTGGTGTCTTGTTCATTGACGAAGCTTATAGCTTGTCGGATGGCGGATCAAATGACTTTGGTAGAGAAGCCATTGAAACGTTGTTAAAAAGAATGGAAGACAAACGCGGAGAGTTTATTGTAATTGCTGCGGGTTATACCCAAAACATGGAGAAATTCATGGAATCGAATCCAGGATTAAAATCAAGATTCGACAGGGTGTTTAATTTCAAAGATTTCAATGCAGATGATTTGTATACCATTGCCATAAATCAATTGTTAGAAAACAGCATTACACCTGAGCCAAAAGCGGCTGATCATTTAATGAAATACGTGGAATTTATGTATAAAACCCGTGATAAATATTTCGGAAATGGACGAAGCATTAGAAAGGTAATTGAAGAGGCTATCAGAAACCAACACTTGCGTTTAAGTGAATTAAAGGATGCCAAGCGCACCCAAAAGGCAGTGTCAACCTTAACATTTGAAGATGTAGAAGAATTCTCTACTGAGGTAAGGCCAAGTATTGCCAGCAGCGGTATTGGTTTTAAAGTATAATTATTTGAATGCTT
>CANFVI010000101.1 GCA_947450405.1 Flavobacteriales bacterium | reverse complement strand
TGTCCCTGTAACTACATTTGACTTGTTTGCAGGTTTAGAGACAACACAACACGAACAAATCGTATTTTGTCAGGATCACGCAACTGGCCTTAAGGCTATTATTGCGGTTCATAATACTGTTTTAGGCCCAGGATTGGGAGGAACAAGAATGTGGTATTATGCACATGAAAAAGATGCAGTAAGAGATGCGTTGCGTTTGTCGCGCGGTATGACTTATAAAGCTTCAGTAGCTGGTTTAAATCTTGGTGGTGCCAAAGCAGTTATCATTGGCGATCCTAAAACTCAAAAGAGCGAAGCGCTTATGAGAAAATTTGGTCGTTTCGTTGAGAACTTAAACGGTAAATACATTACAGCTGAAGATGTAGGAACAACTACCCGCGATATGGAATATGTGAAAATGGAAACTGACCACGTGGTTGGTTTGCCAGAGAGCATGGGTGGTGGCGGAGATCCTTCTCCTATTACCGCTTATGGTGTTTACATGGGTATCAAATCTTCTGCAAAACAAGCCTATGGCAACGATAGCCTTTCAGGAAAGTCTGTAGCTGTAATGGGTATTGGTAAAGTAGGAATGCATTTGTGTGAATATTTGCACAAAGAAGGTGTAAAATTATACGTTGCAGACATTAACGAAGGCGCTTTGAAATATGCTGCAGATCACTTCGGTGCTACTGTTGTTTCAAATGACGATATGTTAAATTTAGACGTTGATATTTTTGCTCCTTGTGCGTTAGGTGCTATCTTGAACGACAATACTTTGCCAAAATTGAAATGTCAAATTATTGCAGGTGCTGCCAACAATCAATTGGAAGATGAAAATATTCACGGTAACATTTTACGTGAAAAAGGCATTATTTATGCTCCTGATTTTGTAATCAATGCAGGTGGTTTAATTAATGTTTACAGCGAATACAACGGTTATGTAAGAGAACAAGCTATGTCGCAAACTGAAAATATCTACCATACTATTTTAGATATTTACAAAATGGCCGACGTGCACAATTTAAATAACCAACAAGCTGCTATTAAACTTGCTGAAAAACGTATCCACGACATGATGTTGGTGCACAGCACTTTTTAATTTTAAAATAAATTAGAAATTTTATATCATAAATGCCGGCGTTAGCCGGCATTTTCTTTATTTTCGCTTTATGCTTTCTGCAATATCCAAAGTAAATAAAAATAGCAACGCCGCCATTTTGGCACTTTTGGCTGTTGCTGTTACCTATATTTGGGTATGGGTGATGGCAAATGCACCTGCTGGAGGACAAGACAGTTGGAACCACTACCTTTATGCACGTTGGGCGCCACATCATCCTGAACTTTTATTAGATCAATGGGGGAAACCCTTTTTTACCCTCATCGCCCTGCCATTTGCTCCTTTTGGATTGAATAGCGTTTACTTTTTAAATTTTATTTCAACCCTCGGCACTGCATGGATTTGCTACCTAACCGGAAGAAAGTTAAGCTTGAGAAATCCTTGGCTGCTCATCATTCTATTTGGTTGGCAACCCATTGTTTTTGCTAATTTTCACTCATCGCTTACCGAACCCACCAACGCTTTGGTGTTGGTTTTAATGTGCTATTTATTTGTATCTCACAAAATTAAATCGGCCATTTTTGTGGCTTCCTTTTTGCCATTGGTTCGTTCCGAAGGCATGATTTTGCTGCTGGCTATTATTCCTTTTGTTTTTATTAGGGGATATTGGAAATATTTGCCACTGTTATTTTCAGGTACCCTGGTTTTTGCCATTTTTGCCGGTATTGTAAGTGGAGATTGGAAATATTTTTATCACAACAATCCTTATATCCGCCATGAATTGGTAGGTAGGTTTGATCCAGGAAGTGGCGCACTCTTTCATTATGTGAGAGCCCAACGTGAAATAACAGGTATTCTCATTACTTCCCTAATTATTGTAGCACTCATACTTACCGCAGTTTACATCAAACAACGCTTTAACAAAAAAACGCCCAATGAAATATCACAATATGTTTTGTGGTTGTTTTTACCTTTGTTTTTCTCATTTTTAATTGCCCATACCGTAATTTGGTACACCGGAACCATGGGTTCTCACGGATTAATTCGGGTATTTGTGGTGGTTGCGCCAATCGCAGCAATCATAGCCCAGTTTGCCCTCCATAGGTTAATGTCCTTCAATATTAAAAAAATGAATCAAATCATGAAGATCGTGATTATTTCAGGTTCGTTTTTTATCGCATTTTCTGGCGCACACATGCCTTATCCTTGGCAAAAAGGAAATACCATTGAGGGTTTTCCAGGTCAACCGAATGTTGATTCTGCACTTACATTTATTCAGAACCACCATTTAAGCAATAAAGTTTTGGTGCATCAATTGCCCGCTTTGGATGTTCAATTAAATTTCGACCCTTGGGCAACTGCCGAAAATGCAAAGTCGTTTTACGTTTGGAGTATCGATACCCACGAAGGGAAAGATTGGATGCCCGATTCTTGTGTGGTTTTGTGGGACAATGTTCACGCTAGACGTGATGGACCAATGCCCTTGCATGTAATGAGGTCATTAAAACAGTATAAAGAAATTGCTTACTTTCCAAGTAAGACAGACACGCTTTACGATGTAAGGTTGTTTTTAAAAGTCCCTCAAAAATAAGAAGACATTAAAGCGGTTTGATATCTCTCAATCTCAATTGAACTGAGATTCTACCGTTATAATTATTTTCTTCAACGCTGTAACAGGCATTGAAAATATTTCCATTAGAAACGGTGTGGTAATGTTCTGCCAAACCAAATCCTATGGCATCAAAAGTATGACGGGTATTCCCCGACAATTGCAGTTTTAAATGTTTGTCTTTCAAAACCCTTGCCGTGTTTTGGGCTTTTACATTGTCGGTTTTGAAAATTGGAATGGTATTTCCTGGTCCAAAAGGTGCCATTTGAGAAACCAACTTCATCATATTTTCGTTGATATCCGACAATTCTAATTCCAAATCGTATTCCACTTCTGGGGTCAAAGAACTCTCGGTAATGTTGGCTGCTACATATCTTTCAAATGCCTCGGCAAACAATTCAAAGTTCTCGAGTTTAACACTCAATCCCGCTGCGTATTTATGTCCCCCAAACTGATCAACAAACTCAGAGCAAGATTGAATGGCTTCGTGGATGTCGAAGTTTTTTACACTTCTTGCAGAACCAGTGTACATGCCGTCGTTTAATGAAAAAACGATGGTTGGTTTATAGAACTGTTCAACCATGCGGCTTGCTACAATTCCAACAACACCTTTGTGCCAATCTTCACCGCGCAACACAATGCTTTTACGGTCGAGAAGTCCCGGCGTATTTTCAACAATATTTACGGCATCTTTGGTGATGTCGGTGTCGAGTTCCTTGCGTTCGTCGTTTCTGTCGTTTAATATGCGAGAGAGTTGACGGGCAGTAGAGAAATCTTGTTCAATGAGTACTTTAACTGCAGATTTCGCATCGGCAATACGACCTGCTGCGTTTATTTTTGGACCAATGCCAAAAATAATATCTTGGATGCTGTATTTGCTTTTTGCGGCAGCACTTTCAAGCAGCGATTGCAAACCAATAGAAGGATTTTCGTTGAGTTTTTTCAATCCAAAGAATGCCAAAACTCGATTTTCACCGCGCATTTCAACCAAATCGGAAGCAATACTTACGGCCACAAGGTCAATATATTCAAGAATTTTTTCTTCGCTGAAACCTTCTTTTTTCGAATAGCCTTGAATGAGTTTAAACCCAATTCCAGCTCCTGAAAGTTCTTTGTAAGGGTAGGTGCAATCGAATCTTTTGGGATTCAATATGGCTGTGGCATTGGGTAATTTATCACCTGGCAAATGGTGGTCGCAAATGATAAAGTCAACCCCTTTTGAATTGGCATAATCGATCAATTCGTTGGAGCGAATTCCACAATCAAGTGCAATAATGAGGTGAATGTTATTTTCAGCGGCAAAGTCGATGCCTATTTTGCTAATTCCATAACCTTCTTTGTAACGGTCAGGAATGTAATATTCAATATTTTGATTGAGCGTTTTGAAGTAAGAATAAACAATTGAAACGGCGGTGGTTCCATCTACGTCATAATCGCCGTAGACCATCATTTTTTCTTGCTTTGTTACTGCATCTTTGATTCTGGCGTAGGCAATGTCCATGTCCTTCAATAAAAAGGGATCATGCAAATCGCTTAAACTTGGGCGGAAATATTGTTTGGCTTTTTCGAAAGTATCGATGCCACGTTGCACCAAAATGTTGGCAATATGGATAGAAACATTGATTTCTTTAGACAGACGGGCAACAACTTCTTGATTGGGGATTTGCTTTGCACTCCATCTATTTTCCATATTCGTGCAAAAATCGGTATTTTTTAGGGTATAGAAAAATAAAATAATAAGAAAATTTTACTTATATTTGTTTTCATGAGAAAATTAGTAAGAGCACTCATTGTAATTTGTTCAGCCTCTTTTGGTTTTTTGAACGCACAAATTACAATTTCTTCTTCATCAATGCCATCGGCAGGTGATACCTTAAGATACTCTACCGCTTCTCCCGCAAATATTGGAACCGCTTGGATGGCCCGAGGTGGCAGCCAAAGTTGGGATTTTTCAACACTTACATCAAATGGACAAGGTTTGTATGAATACAAAAGTGCCAATAAAACGCCTTATGCGTTTTATTTCTTTGGCCAAATAGGACAAAAAACGGCAGACAGTTTGGGTGGTGGTCCCTTCGTATTTAAAAATATTTATTCATTCTATAGCAAATCTTCTACTGTATTTAAAACTGAAGGGTTGGGCTATTCTTATTCAGGAATTCCATTGGCTTCGAAGTATACCGACGAAGATGAAATTTACCAATTCCCATTGCAATACAACGATAGCGACGTATCAACGTTTCGATTCGTATTTTCAATACCAGGTCAAACTTTGTTTTCATTTGTTCAAGCAGGTAAACGCACAAACGTGGTTGACGCTTGGGGAAGCATCAAAACGCCTTACAAAACGTATTCAGATGTAATTCGTGTAATGACTTTTGTTGATGAAGTTGATACCTTGGTTTCTCAGTTTACCAAATTTCCTATTGCAAGAAAACAAGTGAGTTATAAATTTTTGGCTACCACTGAAAAAATACCAGTTCTTGAAGTTGTTGGAACACTTTCTGCAAAAGGCGTATTTACACCAACTGTAATCAATTACAGAGATAAATATTTGTCAACTCCAGGAGGGAACAACGGATTGGCTGTAGATTTTACCGTTGACCGCGATACCGGAACAGTAAATACCGATACATTTAATTTCACCAACTTGACTCAGCCATTTGCATTCACAAATAAATGGACAATTACGCCATCTGCTGGTGTGAAATATGTAAACGGTACTTCATCCGCAAGCGCAAATCCAAGTGTAGTTTTCTCAAATGGTGGATTGTATACTGTGAATTTAAAAGCTACTTCTGGTCCTTTGTCTGGTGATACCACCATCAACGACATGATTTTCATAGGTTGGGGTGTTGGCAATAAAAACATTGTAAAAAATGTAAAAAATTACCCGAATCCTGCAAAAAGCAAGGTGTTTTTTGAGGGATACAATGCCGTTGAAAATATTCAAATCATGGATGCATTGGGTAAAGTGGTATCTGAAAAGCAGTTTTCATTTGTTGTAAGCAACAATGTATTGCAGGTTGATATTGCTTCATTGCCTGATGGTGTTTATTTTGTTGAATTAAACAATTCTGTTTATCGCATTGTAAAGCAACAATAAACTTTCAATTTACAGCGCATTATTTGGCTGTTTTTATGGATTCCTAATTGGTTTTCATTATATTCGCATCAAATCATTAATGATTAGTGCCAAGTGAAAATCGCTGTATTTAAAGAATCAAGGCCAGGAGAAAACAGGGTTGCAATAAGCCCACAAGTTTGTACCAGTCTTCAAAAAATGGGCTTTGAAGTTTGGGTTGAAAAAGACGCCGGTAAAAGTGCCCACTTCACCAACGAAATGTATGAACAAACCGGAGCAACGGTTAAATCAGCTTCTGATTTACTATCTGCCGATGTTTTTGTTCAAATTAACGTTCCAACAACAGAAAAAATCAATGAATTGCCAGCAGGCAAAATTTGGATTTCTTCTTTGTACTACCGCACCAATGCCGATGTTATTGATGCGCTTAACAAAAAGAATATTTCTGCAATTTC
>CANFVI010000100.1 GCA_947450405.1 Flavobacteriales bacterium | reverse complement strand
TTAGTGGTATCGCTCTTACCTTGTTTACCATTTTCTTGCCACAAGCATTTTGGTTAGGTTTGCCTACCTTTTTTGGTGGTATGGCTATGGCAATGGATTGGGTATAACTCAATTTTTGTTTAACAGCGCTAATTGCGCATTAATTAATTAAAAATTATGGCGAATCAAAATTGGTTTGATTTTGAGAAAGATATTGCTGAATTGTATGAGCAGCTTGAAAAAGCAAAAGCTACACACGAACAAGGCAAGTTAGATATGACCGACATGGTTGCTACCATTGAGTCTAAAATCAAAGAAGCACAAACGCATGTTTATAGCAAGTTAACTGGTTGGCAGAAAGTACAAATTAGCCGTCATCCAGAACGTCCATATACACTTGATTACATTGAACACATTTGTACCGACTTTGTTGAATTGTTTGGTGATCGTCAAATAAAAGACGACAAAGCAATTGTAGGTGGTTTTGCTAAAATTGATGGCCAACCTGTAATGGTTATTGGTCAGCAAAAAGGCAGAAATACAAAACAACGTCAGTATAGAAATTTCGGAATGCCTAATCCTGAGGGATATAGAAAGGCATTGCGTTTAATGAAGCTTGCTGAGAAATTCCATGTACCTGTTTTGACTTTGATTGATACTCCTGGTGCTAGTCCTGGACTAGAAGCAGAAGAGCGAGGACAAGGTGAAGCCATTGCCAAGAATTTATTCGAAATGGCAACATTAGAAGTTCCTATTGTTTGCGTTGTAATTGGCGAAGGAGCCAGCGGCGGAGCTTTGGGAATTGGTGTTGGCGATAAAGTATTGATGATGGAGTACACATGGTACAGTGTAATTAGTCCTGAAAGTTGTTCTAGTATTTTATGGAGAACTTGGGATAAAAAAGAATTGGCTGCCGATGCGTTAAAACTTTCATCTGATGATATGTTTAACAATGGTTTGGTTGATGGTATTATCAAAGAACCAATTGGCGGTGCACATCACAACCCATCTGAGGCTTTTGAGAACATCAAAGCGGCTATTTTAAAAGAGTTTGCTACTTTAATTCCATTGCCTGTTGATGTTTTGGTTCAATCTCGTATTGACAAATTCTCGAAAATGGGGGTTGTTGTTGAGTCAGTTTAAGGATTTTATATCCTTCAAATTTTAAATATATTTTATTAGCCTTATGAAAAATCGTATCACCGAATTATTTAATATTCAATTTCCAATAATTCAAGGTGGAATGATTTGGTGCAGTGGTTGGGAACTGGCATCTGCTGTAAGCAATGCAGGTGGATTGGGACTAATTGGAAGTGGTAGTATGTATCCTGAAATTTTGAGGGACCATATTCAGAAGTGCAAAAATGCAACTTCAAAACCTTTCGGTGTAAATGTGCCATTGTTATACCCCGACATAGAACAACACTTAGAAATTATTGTAGAAGAAGGAGTAAAAATTGTTTTTACTTCGGCAGGTAATCCTGCAAAATATACTTCATGGTTAAAAAGCCATGGCATTACGGTGGTGCACGTTGTGGCAAATTTAAAATTTGCTAAAAAATGTGAGGAAGCCGGTGTTGATGCAATTGTTGCTGAGGGATTTGAAGCCGGCGGTCACAACGGCAGGGAAGAAACTACAACCATGTGTTTGATTCCGCTAATCAAAGCAAATTGTACATTACCTTTAATTGCAGCCGGCGGAATTGGTTCTGGAGCGGCAATGGCGGCAGCGATTTGCCTTGGAGCTGAAGCTGTTCAGGTTGGCAGTAAATTTGCAGCGACCCATGAAAGCAGTGCGCACATAGCATTCAAAAATGAAATTTTGAATGCGGGTGATGGTGGAACGGAATTGACATTAAAAGAAATTACTCCAGTAAGATTGCTAAAAAATGAATTTTACAAGGAAGTTCAACAAGCATATTCAACGAATGCAACCAAAGAAGAACTCGCACAACTTTTGGGAAGAGGAAGAGCAAAAAAAGGAATGTTTGAAGGGGACTTGGTTCATGGTGAGTTGGAAATTGGTCAAGTAAGTGCTACAATTACGGAGGTTGTATCAGCGAAAGAAGTAGTTGATGAATTAATGACCAATTGTATTGCAACACTTAAAACAACGGCATTGTTTTTTTAATTTGATTTTAGAAATTAAATAATATTGAATTATGGATTTGTCTACTTCACAAAACGAGAAATGGAAAGTAATTTATACCTCCAGTCGTCAAGAAAAAAAGGTTGCAGCGTATCTCGATAAATTTGAAATAGAAAATTATTTACCCATTTACAAGAGTTTACGATTTTGGAAAGACCGAAAAAAATGGGTTGAAATGCCTTTGTTTAATGGATATGTTTTTGTAAGACCAACAGCGCTTCAAAGAGACAAAGTTTTACAAATTCCGGGGGTTGTAATGTATCTAAGGTATAATGGTGGCGATGCTTTAATTCCTGAACGTCAAATTAATTTAATAAAAGAACTGATTGAATTTGGTTACACGGTAAGCGAATATTCCAATAAGGAAGTTTTAGAAACTGGCGATGTTGCTGAAATTTTGGGCGGACCTTTAAAAGGACATGAAGCTGAGATTATGAAAATTGGCGATGATGCATTTATTTTGGTTAGCATTGAAGCCATGAATCAAAGTGTGATGGTTAAATTGCCAAAAGAAATACTTAAGTTGCGCAAAAAGAAAGCAAAAGAAGAAATCAAACCATTATGGTAGGAGAAAAAATATTATTGCTATCGCCACATACAGATGATGGTGAATTGGGATGTGGAGCTACAATTTCAAAACTTATTCGCCAAGGTAAGCAAGTTTATTATGCAGCTTTTAGTGCTTGTGAACAAAGTGTGCTACCAAATTTCCCCAAAGATATTTTGATTAGTGAAGTCAAAGCGGCAACAGCCACTTTGGGAATTCCTTCCGAAAACTTAAAATTGTTTCGTTACGATGTTAGAACTTTTAATTATCACCGTCAAGCCATTTTAGATGATTTAATAAAATTGAGGGAAACCATTCAACCTGATACTGTTTTAATTCCGAGTATAAATGACATTCACCAAGACCATAAAACAATGGCAGAAGAAGCGTTGCGCGCTTTTAAGTTCGTGAATATTTTTTCATATGAATTGCCTTGGAACAATTTAAATTTCAACACATGTGCCTTTGAAGTTGTGTCTGAAGAAGATGCACAATGCAAAGTAAATGCATTGGCTCAATATAAAAGTCAGGCTCACCGTCCCTATGCAAATGAAGAATTTTTAAGGTCGCAATTACGCATGCGCGGTGTGCAAGTTGCCCAACGATATGCCGAGGTGTTCGAGGTGGTTCGTTTGGTAATGAATTAAATTCATTCAATTCTTTTTCGTTAATTAATATTTGTACTAAATTCGCCCTTGATGGTAATATCTCAAATTGTATTTGCCCTATTCCTAGCCACTGGAATTTACTTTTTTGCAGGAAGTGTTGGTGTTATTCGCCGTAATATTTTATTAGGAAAAGACGTTGATATCAGTGATAACCCTGCTGCCCGATGGAAACAACTATTTTGGGTTGCAATGGGTCAAAGTAAAATGGTAAAAAGACCGGTTGCGGGCTTTTTTCATATCTTGGTTTATTTGGGATTTGTGCTCATTAATATTGAGGTTTTAGAAATCATGATAGATGGGCTATTTGGCACCCACCGATTTTTCGCCCATTACCTAGGAAGTGTTTATGATATTGCTATTGGATTTTTTGAAATCTTGGCATTTGGTGTTATTCTAGCTTGTATTGTGTTTTTGTTGCGCAGATATGTGGCAAAAACGCCACGATTACAAATGCCAGAATTGAAAGGTTGGCCAATGAAAGATGCCACCATAATTTTGGTGGTTGAAATTGTATTGATGGGTGCTTTACTCAAAATGAATGCAGCTGAACAAGTTTTGCAACACAGAGGTGTAATGGCAGAACATGGAAGTTTTCCAATCAGTCATTTTTTAGTTCCATTTTTTGAGGGATTTTCAGACGGCACTTTGGTGCTCTTGGAAAGAACTGCTTGGTGGTTCCATTTTGTGGGAATATTGGTCTTTTTGAATTATGTACCATTTAGTAAGCATTGGCATATTATCATGAGTTTCCCAAATGTTTATTATAGTTCTTTGACTCCGAAAGGACAGTTCACAAATATGGCTTCAGTTACCACTGAGGTGAAGTTAATGATGGATCCTTCGGCGCAGCCGCCAGAGGGCTACGAAGCCCCATTGGGATTTGGTGCAAAAGACGTTCAAGATTTAACATGGAAAAATTTGATGGATGCTTATACCTGCACCGAATGTGGCAGGTGCAGTAGTGTTTGTCCTGCGAATATCACTGGTAAATTATTGAGTCCAAGAAAAGTGATGATGGACACACGTGATCGATTGGAAGAGGTTGGCAAGGCTATGGATACTGCAAAAAAGGCAGGCACTCCAATAGAAGGCAGGGTTGAAGATGGCAAAGATTTGCATTCTTATATTTCTGCCGAAGAGCTTTGGGCATGCACAACGTGCAATGCCTGCGCTGAAGCTTGTCCTGTAAATATCAACCCAGTTGATATTATTTATCAGATGCGTCAATACAAAGTAATGGAGCAGAGTGCAGCGCCATCTGAATTAAATGGAATGTTTACCAATTTGGAAAACAACGGTGCTCCATGGCAATTTAATCAGAACGATAAGGGAAATTGGGCGAATAGTTAATCGGATTTTTACGGAATTCCGTAAAATCTGCAATTATTAACTGATAATTCTTTATTATCTTTGAGGTCTCATGAGCAGTTTATTAAATACTATGTTAATTTTAGGAATGGGTACTGGCGAAATCGTTGTTGTAGCCTTGATCTTATTATTGTTGTTTGGTGGTAAAAAAATTCCAGAACTAATGCGTGGCCTTGGCCGTGGTGTTCGTGAATTTAATGACGCGAAATCAGGCATTAAGAATGAGATTCAAAAAGGAATGAACGAAGAGAAAAACCCAGATTCTAACAATTGAAAACATACAATCGCATTTCCGAAGTTCGGTCAGACTTAAATTCGGGTGCGGTTTCATGTGTCCAACTTGTGAATCAATATCTTCAAAACATTGAAGATAAAAAGCATTTAAATGCTTTTTTAGAAGTGTGGGCAGATGAAGCTTTGTCACGTGCAACTTTGATCGATGAAAAGATTAAGCTAGGTACCGCTGGGCGCTTGGCAGGAGTTGTTATTGCCCTAAAAGATGTACTCGCTTATAAAAATCACAAAGTAGGATCTTCTTCAAAAATTTTGGAGGGATTTGAGTCGTTATATTCAGCTACTGTTGTGCAACGTTTGTTCGATGAAGATGCTATTTTTATTGGCAGAACAAATTGCGATGAATTTGCAATGGGTGCTTCGAATGAAAACAGTGCATATGGACCTGTAAAAAATGCAGCCGACGAAAGCCGAGTTCCAGGAGGTTCTTCTGGAGGAAGTGCTGTTGCGGTGCAAGCCAATATGTGTCATTGTGCCTTGGGTTCAGACACTGGTGGTTCTATTCGTCAACCAAGTGCTTTTACTGGAACGTTTGGATTTAAACCTACCTATGGTTTGGTTTCGCGTTTTGGATTGTTGGCATACGCTTCAAGTTTTGATCAAATTGGACCAATGACAAAAAGTTTGGAAGATAATATGCTTCTGACTGAAATCATGGCTGGATTTGACCAACACGATGCAACAATGCGCCAACAACCTGCCGATAAATATACTGCTGCTTTGGCTCCTAAAAAGGCCAAATTTGCAGTTATGAATGAAGCTATTCACCACCCAGGTGTTGCCGAAGAGGTGAAATCTTCCTTCAAAACATTAATACAAAATTTAGAAAATGCGGGTCATGAAATTACCTATTTCGATTTCCCACTTCTAGAACAATTGGTTCCGGCTTACTACGTTTTAACTACCGCAGAAGCAAGTAGCAATTTGTCGCGATATACAGGAATGTTGTATGGCAAACGAAGTGAAAATGCCCACGATTTAGAGTCAACTTATACCTTGAGCAGAACCGAAGGATTTGGTCCAGAAGTGAAACGAAGAATCATGTTGGGTACTTTTGTTTTGTCTAGCGATCATTACGATGCGTACTATAGCAAAGCTCAAAAAGTGAGACGTGTGATTCAAGATCAAACCAATGCGGTATTGGAAAATGTAGATGCTATTTTGATTCCAACTACAAGTACACCTGCATTTAAATTTGGCGAAAAAAGTAAAGATCCGATTGCCATGTATTT
>CANFVI010000099.1 GCA_947450405.1 Flavobacteriales bacterium | reverse complement strand
TTTGATGGAGTCGGTTTTTCCTGTAATGGAACACTTTTACACCATTCAAGGGGAAGGTGCATTTACAGGAGTAGCAGCTTATTTTATTCGTTTGGCAGGTTGCGACGTGGGTTGCACTTGGTGCGATGTTAAAGAAAGTTGGAATACTGAAGGCTACCCAACTTATTCTGCTCAGCAAATGAGTACTTGGGTTGCAGCAACCAAAGCCAAAGTGGTTGTAATTACAGGTGGCGAACCCGCAATGTATAATTTGAATCCTATTGTTGATCTTTTTCACAAACAAGGCATTCGTGTTCATATTGAAACCTCTGGGGCCTATGAAATAAAAGGAAATTTTGATTGGATAACCTTGTCGCCCAAGAAATTCAAATTTCCATTGGAATCTGAAATTCCAAAGGCACAAGAATTGAAAATTGTTGCGTTCAACAATTCAGATTTTGAATGGGCAACCAAATGGGAACATTTTTGTAGCGCATCTTGTAAATTGTATATCCAGCCGGAGTGGGACAAACGTGAAAAAATGATACCTGCAATTATTGATTTTGTGAAGGAAAATCCTCATTGGCAAATTTCTCTGCAAACACATAAAATCATCAATGTTCCTTAAAAAATACGCCCCTTTTAGGTGTGTGTAACTTCAATTCATTTTAATCTTGTAGCCTTTATTTTTGTTGCAGTTGAAAATGCAACAGCTTCGTAAATATTGCCGCTTCTTTTTTTTATTGGGGATAATTGTCCCTCAATATCTTATAGCGCAAAATACCAGGCCAATGAGTTCTACTGAAATTGCTTTTCAGCAAAAGTATGTGCCATTTTCTGATACCACTGCCCGGAAAATCAATAAGTTTTTTGACAAATTTAATAGGATTGGGAACTTTAATGGGTCGTTTTTGATGTTCAAAAATGATAGTATCATTTATGGGTCTCGCGGATTTAGGTTGTGGGGCACCAAAGATTCTGTTTACCCCGATGAAGTATTTCAACTTGCTTCTGTGTCGAAAGTTTTTACCGGAATTTCGGTGATGATGCTTCACCAGGATGGGTATTTGAATATAGACGACAGTGTACATTGGTACATTCCTGAATTCAAACGAACTAACTTAACTCTTAGGAATTTATTGAGCCATACATCTGGACTTCCAGATTACTTTTATTTCAATTATAAGGGGTTTAATTTGAGGGAAGGAAACAATCATATGGTGAATGAGGATGTGGTTGATTTGTTAAATGCACAACCCGATAAACGCTTTGTAAGACCCGGAAATTACGACTATTGCAATTCTAATTTTGCATTGTTGAGTTTGATAGTTGAGAGAACCAGCAAGCAAGATTTTAGGTCATTTGTTAAAAATAACATTTGCAAAGTGGCCGATATGAAATTTACCCATATTTGTAATTTCGATAGTATTCCACTTCAAGATTATCCCGTGCAAGGATACGACAATTGGAGTATGTTTGACGATAATATGTTCAATGGAACCACCGGCGACAAAGGGGTGTATTCCAGTGTTTTTGAAATGTTTCTGTTAGATCGGGCTTTACGTAGTTCCTACATTCTGCACAGTTATACCAAACAAGAAATGTGGACACCAACTGCGGTTGCGAGTGCCGATGGATATTATGCCATGGGTTGGAGAATCAAATGGATTGATGGAAAAAGATGGGCCTTTCACAATGGTTGGTGGAAAGGTTTTAGAACCTACTTTTGGTCTTGCCTCGACGAAAATAAGTGTTTTGTAGCCCTCACAAATAACGTGAGTGGTTCATTTTTGCGCACCGTAGATATGGTGGGTTTATTGAAATAAATCAGTCAATTATCAATTTCACAGTTCCGAAGGAACAGCGAATAAAATACAATCCAGAAGCGATATTTTTAGGGATTAGTATGGTTTTGCCAGCAACATTTTTTTGAAAAACCAGGCTTGCGTTTGCATTGAAAAGAGATACAGTTTCATTTATTGAATGATTGAATTCCAATTGATGGGTTTGACTATTGTAAAAACAAAATTGATTTTTAAAAAGAGAATTTACATTGTTGGTGGTTGCAGATTGGTGAATTACACCTACAGCATCTAAGTCAAATCCAGAACTCGCAAATGGGGTAGGCCAAGGGTCGTTGATCATGTTGCCTTTAGAATCTTTTGATCCCAACGAGGGATTGATAGATCCAACTACATCGGTAATCCTAACATATTGGAAAGTAGTTTGGTAATATTGACTATCTTTCAATTCAGACAGGTCGAATGGAACGCCATAGGGCATTTTGTATTTTCCTGCCAAATTGGAAATATTTTCAGGGTGGGTATATCCAAAAGGGTCAACTTGTTTTGAAGTTGGGGTAAGAGATACGGACGGAAATTTTATCCAGTGGATTTTATCGTTGCTGACTTCTACATGGGCAAATTCCAAAAAAGTATCGAGGAATGCATTTTCAAAAATTGCAAAATCGAAACCCTCCTGATCTTCAATGGGTGGATCAAAAGTGAGTACAGCAGAACCACCATCGCCCAAACTGACCACTCCATTTTTCATCGCTTGACCGATTGCTGCGTTTGCTGTTCCTACGGAAGCATAACCAGAATCTTGTAAATTGATTTGTGCCATACCTCTTTTGACGGTGCAATCGATAGCCCAATTAACAAAGCAAGCACTATCGGCTTTTACGGCCGTGCTTCCTGCTTTCCCCGCCGCTGGAGCAAACTGACCTTCAGAAGTTGAAGTCGCAAAAAGTGTCAATATGAGCAGGAGTTTTTTCATTGTTGTTTACGCTTCGCTGTTTATGCTCCGCTGTTTACGCTTCACAGTTTAATTTTAAAGTCTAAACCCTTATAAATCCTTATAATTATCTGTCTAATCTGTCTAATCAGTCTAACCCGTCTAATCTTTCTTCTATTCCCTTCACAATCTCATCGCACAACGTATGATTTTCAGCAAGCAATGTTCTTGCTTGTTCAACAATATTTTTTGCCCAAACTTTATCGGTAAGTCCTTTTGCGTTGATTAAAACATTTAACCAAGCACCTCTAACTGCGGTTTTGATACAAATTGCACCAACACCTACATCGCTCAATGAGTTCTGATTTCCATTGGTAGCCATTTCCTTCAACAAAGGAATACAGTTAAATGCAGCTTGCATGGTTTTGAAAGGAATTTCAGTGGCATATTTGCTTGCATCTTCAATGGCTTGTTTACGCGCAGCAACTTGTTCTGCATTGTCTTTTGGCAAACCAAAAGCAGCCATAATGCCATCAAATGCACGGGTATCTTCATCTACCAAAAACAACAATTCATCTTTTAGTTTTTGTCCTTTTTCGGCCCAAGGAGAAAATTCACCAACCCTGTCTTCCCAACCTCTTTTAGAAGCACTTAAGTTTGCAACCATTGTTCCCAATGAAGCGCCCAAAGCACCAGAAAGCGCAGCAATACTTCCTCCACCTGGAGCGGGACTATCAGAAGCGGTTTCATCGGCAAATCCTTTTACAGTCATAGAAACCAACTTTGATTTTTTAGGATCTTGAAGGATATATTCTATGATTTTCTTTTTGGGATCGAAGTGTGAAATTTCACTTAGTCCCAAAGACTTGATGGCAATATCTACCAATTCTGCTTCGCTTACACCTGAACTCAATCCTTGTTTTTCAAGGAAGTATTTTCCAGCATCGAGCATTGACTGCAGCGGAATAAGTCCTACCAATTCGCTACCTGTAACTCGCACACCGCGTTCATCGGCACTTTTTCTTGTTTCTTCGAAGGCAATATGAAGGGGAGTAACATGGTAGTTTGTTAGGTTCATGCTAATTTGGGCGATGTTGTATTCTTCAATAAACCAACCAATTGCTTTCACTGATTTTAATTTACCTGGAATACGCACATCTTCTCCGTTTTCATCTTTCACAATTTTTCCTGAAATAGGATTCCCTTCACGTTTTACCCTTCCTGCTTCTCTCACATCAAATGCAATGCGGTTAGCAACGCGGGTACTTTTTGTATTTAGGTTGATATTGAATGCAATTAGGAAATCGCGGGCACCAATAACAGTTGCACCTGCTGTTGCATTCATTTCTGCTTTACCAAAATCGGGAGCCCAAATGGGATCTTTGATTTTCTCGAAGAAACCTTCATATTCTCCAGCGCGAATCACACTCAAATTTGAGCGGCTTTTGTTAGGTTGAGCGTCTTCATATAAATAGGTTGGAATTGACAATTCGGTTGCTACACGTTTAGCCAATTGTTGTGCATATTTTGCTGTTTCTTCCATTGATATCCCTGAGATTGGAATAAGTGGACAAACATCGGTAGCACCCATTCTTGGGTGTTCACCTGAATGATTGCGCATATCAATTAAAGTTGAGGCCATTTGGATGCCTCTAAAAGCGGCTTCAACAACCAAATCAACTTCTCCTACAATAGTTACCACAGTTCTGTTGGTTGCTTTCCCTGGATCTACATCCAACAATTGCACACCTTCAACACTTTCAATGGCATCGGTAATTTGTTTAATAATTTGTAAATTTTTTCCTTCACTAAAATTAGGAACACATTCAACAATTTTTTGCATTTAACAAAGGTAATAAATTTCACGTAATCCCTTTAATTTAAAGCTCAAAGTTGTGATTTCTTTAAAACCATTCACTTAAGAGAAAATTAGGTATTGTTATAAAAAAATTAGCAAATTGCGAATAAAATCTAGTCTTTTTTATCTATTTTTGCACCCCAAAAATTATGACATTAATCAAATCAATTTCAGGTATCAGAGGTACAATTGGCGGCGCTCCATCAGATAATCTTACCCCTATAGATATTGTGAAGTTCGCATCTTCTTATGGTACATGGATTTCTCAGAAATCAAACAATAAGAAAATAGTTGTAGGTAGAGATGCTAGAATTAGCGGTCCTATGGTTCAAGATTTGATTGTGAATACACTAATTGGATTGGGAATCAATGTTGTTGATTTAGAATTGGCAACAACTCCTACGGTTGAAATGGCAGTAGTTGCTGAAAATGCAGCCGGCGGTATTATTATCACTGCAAGTCACAATCCTAAACAATGGAATGCACTTAAATTACTCAACGAAAAAGGTGAATTTATTAGCGGTGCCGATGGTGAAGCTATTTTAGAAATTGCTGAAAAAGGCGAATTTACTTTTGCAAGCGTTGATCATTTAGGTAAAATAACAAAAACAGATTATTTAGATTATCATATTCAAAAAATCCTTGAGCTGAATTTGGTTAATGCTGAACTTATCAAAGCAAAAAACTACAAAATTGCGGTTGATGTGGTAAACAGTGTTGGTGGAATTGCCATTCCCCGATTGCTTAATGCTTTAGGTGTTTCGGATATTGTAATGATAAACGGAGAGCCTACCGGTCATTTCGCACACAATCCAGAACCCTTGGCTGAGCACTTGGGAGAAATTTCTTCTGTGGTGAAAGCCGACAAATGCCAATTGGGAATTGTAGTTGATCCAGATGTAGATCGTTTGGCATTCATTTCTGATGATGGCGAAATGTTTGGTGAAGAATATACCTTGGTGGCTTGTGCAGATTACGTTTTAAAACATACTCCCGGTGCAACGGTTAGTAATTTATCAAGTACCCGTTCTTTGAAAGAACTTACTGAAAAAGCAGGTCAAAAATATTTTGCAAGTGCAGTTGGTGAAGTGAATGTTGTTGAATGCATGAAAGCAAACAACGCAATTATTGGGGGAGAAGGTAACGGCGGAATTATTTTGCCAGAACTACATTATGGCCGCGATGCGTTGGTAGGAATTGCATTATTCCTAACTCATTTAGCAGAGTCCAACATGACAACCTCTGGTTTGCGTGCTTTGTATCCAACTTACATGATGTCTAAAAACAAGGCTGAACTTCAAGAGGGTACAAATGTGGATTTGATTTTAGAAAAAATTTGCGACAAATACAAAAAACAACCTATCAATACAATTGATGGTGTTAAAATTGATTTTGATGGAGATTGGGTTCATTTACGTAAAAGCAATACCGAGCCAATCATTCGTATTTATGCCGAAAGTGCGAGTTTAACAACCGCTGAAAACCTTACCAAGAAAATTTTACAAGATATTGGTGATTTAATAGAGTAACTTTGTAGCCAAATGTCTTTACAATGTGGAATCGTAGGTTTGCCAAACGTAGGTAAATCAACCCTTTTTAACGCAGTTTCTAGCGCTAAAGCGCAATCAGCTAATTTTCCATTCTGCACTATTGAGCCGAATGTTGGAACC